>JAZDDD010000121.1:0-6762 GCA_036679545.1 Gemmatimonadota bacterium
CACCGATCCAACAACAAAATGCAACAAGTAAAAGGGCAGATGGACCCGTTCGGGCCACGGGAATCGACCAGCCAGCCACCACACCGGTACGCCAAGAAGCGCAGCACCCGCGATCGTGGACGAACTGGAGAGGATGGCCTCTATAAGCGTTGCAGATTCTGCGTAGGTGAGAATGAACAAAACCCACACGACAAAAAAGGGCGTCCACGCAAGGGCGACTTTCATGACTACAGGAACGCGGCTCCACATCGTTGCAATGTGGGCGAGCCTTAAGACCCGCGCCATCGAAAAAAACCGGGCTTGCCGAAAAACCACTAGCTATTATATTTGTAATAGATAATTTCACGGTACACCAAATGAGCCCACACCTTACAAAACGAGAACTCGACCTCATGTCTGTCGTCTGGGACGATGGATCTGCAACCGTCAACGGATGCGGCGTATTCCACTGTTTTGACGATTTTCCGCACCCTCGAGGCCAAGGGCTTTGTCCGTCACGAACAGGACGGAAAGGCATTTCGATATTACCCGCTCATTAAACCCGATGACGCCGGCGGTACGGCCTTGTCTCGCATCTTGAGCAAGGTGTACCAGGGATCGCGTGAGTTGCTCGTGGCGCGGTTAGTAAACGACGAAGACGTCTCGGCGGAAGAATTGAGAAGGATTCGAAAACAGCTCGACGAGCGGCTCAAGGAGATTGAGTCATGATCATCGCCTGGATGCTGTACGCGACTGTACTCGCAGGCTTTCTCGCGATCGCTGCGTCTTTATTGGAGAACGGACTGTCAACGCTGGGGATTCCCACCCGTTGGGTCTGGTCCGCCGCCCTCTTGGTTTCCATCATCGTTCCCGCCGCCGCATTGGTGACACCAACACCCTCCGTCCAGCCGCTGGTGTTGGAAACAGCATTGCCACCGACGATCGATTTCGTCAAACCGATCGTCACGGTGGGAAGCTGGCGTTTTGACGCATTCCGCTTCCTCGACCCAATCAATCGCCCACTCACAGCTGTTTGGCTTTCTGTCACCGCGCTCATCCTGGCAACTTTGGCATGGACGTCATGGCGTACAAAACGTCACGCAACGACGTGGCAACCGTCACAGGTTGCGGGTGTGGACATTGTGTACTCGGCCTCCTCGGGCCCCGCGGTCGTCGGTTGTTTCCCAGGAACCATCGTTTTGCCGAGGTGGACGCGGCGGTTGGGTTCTGATCGACAAGAGATGATGGTGATGCACGAGCAAGAACACATTCGTGCTCGGGATACGGCGCTCATTCTCGCAGGATTGTTGTTGGCGGCGCTTGTTCCGTGGAATGCCATCGTGTGGTGGCAATTCAAACGTCTCAAACATGCCGTCGAGCTGGACTGCGATCGCCGCGTGCTGCGACGCGGTGTGAATCGTCGGGCATACGGCGAACTATTGATTGAACTCACCGAACGAGGCCAACGGCGTCTAATGCCCGCCACCGCCTTCGCGACACCCAAACCGCTCTTGAGCAGGAGGATCACGCTGATGATGGAACAGACACGACAGCTTGCTGAGGCGCGAGAACGTCTGACGACATCCGAAACAGCCCTGGCGAGGCTCGAGGCCGGAGAGACCACATTCACCTGGGATGCTGTTGCAGCGGAACGCCGTAAGCAGCTCGTGAGGTCCGTGCAGACCGCCCGGGAATCATACGAAACGATATTGAGTGAGGCGAGGGACAACGTGGTAATCTCACAGTACACTGCACGTGAATCGGCCCAAGATGGAGACCTTCCCTTTGGTGCTAAACTCCGAGGCCGCCTTACGGACTCTGTGCTGGTCTACATCGATGGTGTCCTGATCAACGGGGAATCGACCGGCTCAACGCTCGACGAGATGCTATCGGGACGTTTGAGCAAGCTCAACCCGGATCAAATCGAACGCATCGAGATTTTGAAGAGCGCGGCCGAGGCACGTCTCCACCCCGACGCCGTCACACCTAGCACCATTCGTATCGTGACAAAACAAAACTAAATCAACATTCAACGCTCAGCAGTCAACACTCAACACTCAGCATCAAGACTCAGCGTTCAACACTCATTTGTAGATCCTTGAGAGTTGAATGTTGAGCGTTGATGCTGAAAGTTGAGTGTTGAGAGTTGAAAGTTGAGCGTTGAATCAGCCGTCTGCTCGTGGCTCGTCGAGAAAGTCTGCCACCAGGTCGTCGAGGAACATGAGCTCTCGTCCAAGACGTTCGCACATGTACAGACCAATGCCCTCCACCGCTCTACCGAGCTCGTTCAACATCTGTTCGTAGCGGCGTACTTTGTCGGGAATTTCAAAAAAAACCATCGCATCAATCCACGCCTCAAACATCTCGGAGTGAGTCACCCGACGATCGTTGAAGATTGAGGCACTCTCCAATTCGGCCCGTAATGGTTGGAACCGAGCATCGACGACCACGGCTTGATCGTTTATCTCATCACGACCCGACTGCCGGATGACCTGCAACACACGGTCGAAATTCACGGGGTCGCTTTTGAGATAGGACCGCCGCACTGGAATGCAGAGGGCCCGCGTACGGGTGAGCGCCTCATCATTTTCGATGAACCCATCGACGATCCGCATGCTTGCCATCGGTCCATCCTTCATGGCAAGCGCGTTTCTCGCTTCCGCGGCGACCTGTCGAAAGATGCGGAGGTTGGATCGTTCCTGCTGGGTGAGGTGTGTGCTAGTCATCTTCCCCTAAGATAGACCAAGAATCGACCAGCGGGGACCGGGATCCCACCGGATCGACAGACAGCCAACAACCAATCCAACAACAGGTTAGTCCGACATTAGAGGTTACTCACGAACAATTGTACCTTGGTATCTGTTGATCTATTGGAATAGCCGGCGCCACTCCAGCACACGGAACATCAACAAGTTCGAGTTCGAAAGCGAGAATCAAAAAATGGCCGATAAGAAAATTGAGAAGAGCAACGCCGAGTGGGAAAAACAGTTAACCTCGGCGCAATATCACGTCATGCGGGAAAAGGGCACGGAGCCGGCGTTCTCCGGCAAGTATCACGATTGCAAAGACGCCGGCACCTATTCATGTGCGGCCTGTGGCGCATCACTTTTTAGTTCCGACACCAAGTTCGATTCAAGGACCGGCTGGCCCAGCTTCTACGATGCCGTGTCCGCGGATGCCGTCGCGGCGGAAACTGACAACAGTTTGTTCATGAAACGCACTGAAGCGCTGTGCGCGCAATGCGACGCCCATCTCGGCCACGTGTTTGACGACGGCCCACAGCCAACAGGGAAGCGGTTTTGCATCAATTCGGCCGCACTCGAATTACATCCCGCCGAACCAGCCAAGGCCTCCCGCCGAACCAGCCAAGGCCTCCGACGGGTTGTAACAGACGAAACTCCCCGCGCAGCCGGTACGTAGTATGGAGTGAAACCTAAGGCACGCCCCTCTCAGGAGAGTGACTCGTGATGTCCAATCAAATTTCGCGGCGCGGAAGCATTCCAAACGCTATGGCGTGGATGATCGGCCTCTCCGCACTCCTTTTTTGGATTCCAGTTGTGGGTGGCCTCATCGCGGGATACGTCGGAGGCCAAAAAGCAGGCACCCCGGGACGTGCGGCCGCCGCCGCGGTATTGCCGGCCCTCGTGTTTGGGTTGGTAATATTCTTTTTGGGCGGAATCCTCGCGGCAATTCCAATCATAGGCCAGGTCTTCGCCTTGTTCGCCGGTATGGGTGCCCTGGTGTTATCCACTATGAACCTCATCCCACTTCTCGTGGGTGCGGTCATCGGCGGTTACACAGCCAAAAGCTGAGGACGGACAACGGCTGCATCCGCAGACAATCCCTACGGATGCATGCCCCTCAGCCTTAACCTCCCCGAGCGGCGGTGGCAACAATTGCGATTCCGCCGCGAACGTTTTGCCGGACCTCCACGACCACATTTTTCGGTTCGATAGCATAGACGACATCATCTGCGATCGTTGCAGCCAAGTCCTCACAGAACGCACCCTCGTTGCGAAACGACCACAGGTAGAATTTGAGTGCCTTCGACTCGATACATCGCGAAGCCGGCGAGTATCGGATCTCAACCGACCCAAAGTCCGGCTGACCCGTGCGGGGACAGATCGAGGTAAACTCACACGCCGTCATTGTAACGGTCTGCACATCGGGTGCGGGAATCGCCTCTTTTCTCAGAGTCTCTCTCGCCTCATCACGACTCGCGGGTCTTGGCAATGGCCCAGTCCGCGGAAGGCCTTGGCCCGGTTCACGCTCCATCGTTTCTCCTTCAGAACTCACAGGTTTCAATATTTCGAAGTACTATAGGGCGGAAGGGCGGTAAGGCGGTAGGGCGGTCGGGCGGTACGACTAGACAGTGAGAGTCGTTTGCATTTGAAAGATTTGAAAGAACTGAAGTCTGGTCCGGCGATTGTTCTCCTGAGTGGGGGGATGGATTCTGCGACGCTGTTGGCCATGGTGACGGATGAGGGATATCGGCCGTACTGTTTGAGCGTGAGGTACGGCCAACGTAACGTTCACGAGATAGCGGCCGCGCAGAAAGTTGCGGCGGCATACGGCGCCGTGGATCATGCCATTATCGATCTCGATCTTCGACGATTTGGCGGATCGGCACTTACCGACGACATCGACGTTCCGAAGGACACACCGGCACACGACATCGGTACGTCGATTCCAATAACCTATGTGCCCGCACGCAATACGATTTTTCTTTCCCTGGCACTTGCATGGGCCGAGACTGTCGATGCCCATGACCTCTTCATCGGCGTCAACGCCGTCGATTACTCCGGTTATCCCGACTGCCGTCCCGAATTTATCGCTGCCTTTCAGGAGCTGGCAAAACTCGCCACCAAGGCCGGTGTCGCGGGGACCGCATTGCACGTGCGGACGCCTTTGATCGGGATGACAAAGGCGGATATTATAAGGAAGGGATCCGCGTTGGGCATCGACTACGCGCTGACCCTCAGCTGTTATGACCCGGACCCAAGCGGTTTGGCGTGCGGCCGTTGCGACGCCTGTACGCTAAGACGAAACGGATTTCTCGAGGTCGGCATTCCTGACCCCACGGCTTACCAACCTGCGACCAAACGTTGAGTTACTCAGTCAAAGAGATTTACTCCACCGTACAGGGAGAGGGTTTCCACACTGGACGCCCGGCGACCTTTTTGAGATTCGCAGGATGCAATCTCTGGTCTGGACGTGAACAGGATCGGCTTTCCGCCGTTTGTCAATTTTGCGATACGGATTTTGTCGGAACAGACGGCACCAACGGTGGACAGTTTTCCACTGCACATGAGCTGTCCGCCGCGGTCCTACGTGTTTGGCAAGAGGCAACGCACGCCGAAACACCGTTCGTCGTCGTGACCGGCGGTGAACCACTGCTCCAGTTGGACAACGTTGTGATCGACCAATTGCACAGTCATGGTTTCGAGATAGCCATTGAAACAAACGGTACGATGGCGGCGCCTTCCACAGTGGACTGGGTGTGTGTCAGCCCAAAGGCCCGCGCGCAGTTGGTCCAACGGTCAGGTGATGAATTGAAACTGGTATTTCCACAGATCGGTGCGGAGCCTGAACTCTACGAATCCCTATGCTTCGACCACTTTTTCATACAACCCATGGACGGACCGGCGCTGCAGGAAAACGTGGATCTGGCGATTGAATACACGCGTACGCGACCCCAATGGCAGCTGAGCATCCAAACGCACAAATACCTCGGCATCCCCTGAATGGAGAACCGTTACCTGCTTGATCGACGGGTGGCTCCCGCTGTTATGGCGAGTTGTTCTAGGACCTCATACGGTTGCGCGCCCACAACCCGTAAACCGCCGCTTAGATAGGACGGGACACCCGTTACACCGCTTGCGGCAGACTTACGCCAATCTTCGTCCACGGCCGCTTTGTGTGTCCTCTCCGTCAACACCCGGCGCGCTATCTCCATGTCCAGACCTGTAGCGCCGGCAATTTCCACGAGGCTATCGATGTTCGCCAAGTTCACGTTATCTACAAAATATGCTCGAAACAGCGCGTCATGAATCTTGTGGCCACTCGCAAATGTCGTCGCCCATTTTCCCAACTCTTGCGCCAGACGACTGTTGTACGTGTGCGTTCGGTTGCCGTACGGCAATCCCTCGTCAACCATGAGTTGGGTGAGACGCCGGCTCATATCGTTGAGCATGTCGAGTCTTCCCGCAAAGAGTGCTTTGAGGGTGCGCCCTTCGGCCGGCGTCTCGGGATGAAGTGGAAAGTGAACGACGACAAGTTCGACGTTGTATTCTTTGGCCAATCGATCGGTGCGCACGGCACCGAGATAGCACCACGGTCAGACGTAATCTGAAAAGATCTCAAAGCGGATGGGATCGGTCATGAAAACGAAGTTAACGCCGGCCGCTGAGGCTTTACCACCCGGGGTAGTTCTGTTTATTTCCCTTCCCGTTTGTCATCAGGGCATCTTCTATTCATTGGGGTACCGGTAGTCACTATGAGCACGACAATCGATCAACGCGAGTTCAATGCCGAAGTAAAGCAACTACTCGACATCGTCGTCCACTCGCTTTATTCAAACAAAGACATTTTTCTGCGGGAATTGATCTCCAACGCCTCCGATGCCCTCGACAGACTCCGGTTTGAGGGTCTCACCAACGCCGAGTTGCTACCGAGCGACGAGTTACACGTGCGGCTCGAACTGGACAAAAGTGTGCGCACGCTGTCGATAGTCGATAACGGGATCGGCATGTCGCGGGAGGAACTCATCGAGAATCTCGGCAC
>JAZDDD010000122.1:0-3135 GCA_036679545.1 Gemmatimonadota bacterium
AACGCGTGGTGTTCCAAACAGTGAACGCATTCACGGAAGCCATTCGGGAGAGTCTGAGTCCGTTGTAAGCATGACCAGGTCATGCGCTAGGCGGAGCTGCGCCAAAAGCGCGTCAATCGTTCCAACCTGAATTCCCTTCCGACGGCACACCGTGCGAAGATCGGCCGCCGCGACGTGATCGGCGCGATGCGGGATCAAGAAGGGCAGTGACGCAAACTGCCGGACAATACGATCTCGTGATCGCGCACCGCGGAATCCTTGAAGTAGTTCTTGAAGCACGAGTCCGGTGGTGAAGACTCGTCGGTTAGTTTGCTCGACGTCTCTGCTTGGCCAACCCCCTCGCGAACTGAACCGGGCGCGCTCATCTTTACGGCAATGTCAAAACAACTCGATCGCCTTACGGTCGCTCTTGCGGACCGCTACACCATCGAGCGTGAACTTGGCGCCGGTGGTATGGCAACCGTGTACCTTGCAGAGGACGTCAAGCATCATCGCAAGGTGGCGGTCAAGGTCCTGCGGCCTGAGTTGGCCGCCGTGCTCGGCGCCGAGCGTTTTGTGCAGGAAATTGAGACAACCGCCAACCTGCAACACCCGCATATCCTCCCGCTGTTCGATTCAGGTGAAGCCGACGGTTTCCTCTATTATGTCATGCCGTTCATTGACGGCGAGTCCCTCCGTGACAAACTGGATCGTGAAACACAACTCGGCGTTGAAGAAGCTGTCCGAATTGCAACCGACGTAGCGGGGGCGTTGGGCTACGCGCATCGGCACGACGTCATTCACCGCGACATCAAACCGGAAAACATTTTACTACACGATGGGCGCCCGGTGGTTGCCGATTTTGGGATTGCGTTGGCCGTGAGCGCAGCCGCGGGAAATCGGATGACGGAGACGGGATTGTCACTGGGCACGCCGCACTATATGAGTCCCGAGCAAGCGACCGCGGAGAAAGACCTCACCAATCGCTCCGACATCTACTCGCTTGGTTCGGTGCTCTACGAGATGTTGACGGGCGAACCGCCGCATACGGGTAGCTCCGCACAGCAGATCATCATGAAGATCGTGACGGAGGACGCGCAAGACGTCACGAAGTTGAGGAAGTCAGTCCCACCAAACGTTGCTGCCGCCGTGGCGAGGTCGGTGGAGAAGCTCGCCGCCGATCGCTTCGAGACCGCAGCAAAGTTCGCGGAGGCCCTGGCCAACCCGTCGTTCGGTCATCACACCGTCGGTGCTGGAGCGCAAGGGGGATCGCGCCCCGACCAACGGTGGCGGCGCATTGCACTGGCGTTGGCAATCACCACGACGGTCGCGGTTCTGGTGGCGTTATGGTCGTTGGTTCGTCCCGAGGAGTCAGTGCCGATGCTCCGAGTCCGTCCCCAACTGCCGGACGAAGAAGCGATACTCAATTATTATGTGGGGCTGCGATCATTTGCGCTCTCGTCGGATGGTAGGAGGTACGTGTATCTCGGCCGCCGCGAGAACGGGGGACGACGGCTGTGGATTCGCGATCTGGCTCGTCCCACAGCGTCACCTGTCACCGGAACGGACGGTGCCTGTTGCCCCACCTTTTCTCCCGATGGACGTTCGGTCGCATACATCGATGTCGATCAAGGATTGAGAGTGCTCAATCTGGACAACGGAGTGCCCACCGTTGTTGGTCCCGGGTTTTTTGCACTCGAAGATCTGCACTGGGGTGGAGATGGACACATCTACGCGGGTTCGGCAGGGGACTCCAGGGGTGCTGCCGGAGCGTCTGTGCTGCGACGGGTACGCGTGGATGATTTGTCTCCGGACGGTTGGGAGCGGCTTACAACGATTGACAATGTCCGCAAAGAAGATCGACATGTGTCGCCCGTGCTTTTGCCGAACGGGCAAGCTGTGTTGTTTACGGTTGTGTACGGGGATGCTACCCCACCCCAGGTTGCTGTTCTGGACATCAAGACGGGCAATCACAAGCTGCTGTTACCCGGTACCGCATCGTCTTATGCATCTCCCGGCTACATCGTGTACGCCGCGTCGGACGGATCCTTGATGGCTGCCCCATTTGACCAACGCCGACTGGAAATCACCGGATCGGCGGTACCTCTCGGGGGCCGAGTGAGGAATCGCGGACTGGAGGGAGCACGGGACCTTAGTGTGACACGTGACGGAACGGTGTTGTACGCGTTTGGCGGAACGGGCCAAGAGCAGATCGTTTGGGTGGATCGGAGTGGCAACTTCGTGCAGGTCGATTCGAGCTGGGTTGGTGATTTCGAAACAGTGGCCATATCGCCGAACGGACGTCGGCTTGCCGTGAGTTTGAAGGAGGGTGGCGATCAACAGTTGTGGATTCGCGACCTGCCGGACGGTTCTCCGTCAAAGCTTACCATCGAGCGCGGTATTAATTTTCGCGCGTGGTGGTCACCCGACAACGACCGATTGTTGTTTGTCTCGAATCGTACGGCAGACGATGCGCCGTTCGATCTGTACTCGCGGAGGGTATCCGAGGGTGTGGCGGATGTGGTCCTCGACCTGGACCGTGATGTGTGGGAGGGCGAATGGTCGCCGGACGGCCAGTGGCTTATCTATCGAACAGGCGTCCCACCAACGCGCGACCTCTTTGTCAAACACACGCATCCCGACAGTCTGGGTCGAACCATTGCGGCCAGCGACAATTTTCAGGAGGTGATGCCGACCCTCTCACCTGACGGCAAGTGGCTGGCGTACCAGGCGGACGAAACCGGTGTGTACGAGATTTACGTGCGACCGTTCCCCAACATCGACGATGACAAGAGGCCGGTATCCACCAACGGCGGGACCGAACCTGTCTGGAGTGGCGACGGCACCGAACTCTTTTACAAAAATCTCGAGGGACAACTAGTGTCAGCCAAGGTAGACACGCGAACGGGTTTTACAGTAACGCAACGCGACGTCTTGTTCTCCGTGCGCGATTACCAAGCTGGAGACGAATTCTGCTGTCATCCTACATATGATGTGAGCGTGGACGGTAGGTTCTTGATGATCCGGCGTACGGAGAGCAACAGCGGGTTGATTCTGATTCAAAACGCGCTCGGTGAACTTACGAGATCCAGGGGCAATTGAAAGATTCTCGATCGCCCCACCGCGGCTGTCGAGGGCTGTTTCGCCGAGCAGCGT
>JAZDDD010000123.1:0-16455 GCA_036679545.1 Gemmatimonadota bacterium
GCGTTTCCCGGGCAAGACTAGTTCAAGGACATCTCCTCGGAATCGACAACTTTCGGATCCATGGCGCGTTTGGTGCCGGTGGACATTCAACAGTTAGAGCTGGATATTGGTGTCCAAAGAATACTTTACGCAGGGGCCCCGACCGAGAACACGATGAGAACACCAATTGCTTGGACCGTCCTATTCTTCTCCATTGCGCTGACCATTTCGTTGCCGGCGCAGACACGCACATTGCAAGACGGCGTATTCACTGAGGAACAAGCCCGTAGAGGCGAGGCGGTACACGACGGGGTCTGCCTCGAATGCCACGAGCCAGACGAATTCATTGGCTCGTTTCTCCAATCTTGGTCAGGCGCGCCAGTCAGCATGCTGTTCGATGAAGTGAGCGCTCTCATGCCGGAAGATAGACCGGGCACCCTCCGACCTCAGGAGTACGTGGACGTATTGGCTTACATCTTTTCACTGAATGGCATTCCAACAGGCGCTGAAGAACTTGGCACGGACCCGGAGGTTCTTCAAAACATCATCATCGAATGGGAAAACTGAGGTCGCTTCGGGGAACGCCGTCCCCAACCCTCCCTCCTCCCCTTTTGTCCTGCTTAACCGAACGGTCGCACAACCGGACCACCCAGGGGTTGAACCCCACCAGTCAAATTAGGTTTATCACCGTGCATTAGCGTCGGCATTGGCATTCGACCGACGATGCCGCAATCTTACGGACTGATCCGCAGTCCTGGGGATGTTCATGTATTCAACCTGCATCTTCTGTCAAAAACCGCTCGGCTCCAATGAAGCAATCGAACAGTTTCCGGTTGGCAAGCGACTGGTATTCGACGAGGCACGGGGACGTCTCTGGGTGGTGTGCCGGCGTTGCGAACGTTGGAATCTGACGCCACTCGACACACGCTGGGAAGCCATCGAAGAATGTGAGCGCGCATTCCACGCTGCCCGGCTGCGCACATCGACTGACAACATCGGCATGGCAAAAGCACCGGACGGGCTGGACCTGATTCGGATCGGCAAACCCTTACGCCCGGAGTTTGCCGCGTGGCGCTATGGAGATCAATTCGGAAGACGGAGACGCCGCACGTACATGATAGGCGGCGGCGTCATCTTGGCGTTCGGCGCGGTGGCCGTCGGCGCCGCCGCGGCCGGCGCAAGCATTGGCAGTTTAGGCGGACTTTGGGGGAACATTCCCAACATCATCCGCGCCATGCATAGTGTAAACGTGAAGACACACGACGGCCGGGTTCTCAAAATTCGAGGTGCCGCGTTCAGCCAGGCAAAGCTAACAGCAGACAACGCAACACCCACACTGAGGTTTAAGCACAAACGCCGCGAGGAAGTGTTTGAAGGGGAAGAAGCCCTTCGTGTGGTTGCGACGCTTCTCCCCGTCGTCAATTTCGCGGGAGCGTCCAAAAAAGCCGTGGATGCCGCCGTGCAAACCCTGGAGCATCACGGCGGATCAGAGGGCTATCTGGAATCCCTTTGGGCCGGCAAAGCCGACGTCCTGACAAAGACGACGCGAAAAGGTGTCATCAAACCGGTGCCGTTGGCCTCGCTAAAAGGTAACGCGCCGATCACAATCGAGATGGCCCTGCATGAAGAACAGGAACGTCGCGCTATTGTCGGTGAGTTACACGTACTCGAAGCGGCGTGGAAAGACGCTGAGGAAATCGCGGCGATCGCCGACGACATGTTCGTTCCTGACGAGACTGAAGCGTTAATCCAAAAGATGAGACGCGACGTTACAGATCCCAACAAACCAATCTAGGAGCCGCGATTCAGGGTAGGTACCCCCGGGCGAGAGCGATGTATGTTCGCACCTCGCGCTCGGCCCACGCATCGTCTTTTTCGAGTTCTTCGGCGAGTAGAGCGGCAACGGTAGGTGCCATGGCTATCCCGGCCGCCGCATTGAGAAACGTTGTGCGACTTCTCCGGCTGAGGTAATCATCCACCGTGCGAGCCATTTCAAACCGAGCGGACCAAATAACTTCACCGGCAACATATGGTAACGCGCTATGAAGTTTCTCCTCCAGCCGCGAGTCCGACGCGATCAATGCCTGAACCGCCATGGCATCAGAGCCGTACCATGACAGATCGCCGAACCGATCCGCGTCTCGCAGGTGTCCGTGGATACGCAACGATCGCGTAACGCACGGCTTATCCTCTAGATCGCCAACCGCAATGGCGTGATCGACACAATCTTCTGCCATGTTGCGGTACGTTGTCCACTTTCCGCCCGCGATCGTCAGTAATCCAGACGATGCGATTTCTATGCTGTGTTCACGAGACAGTGCAGCCGTGTTTTGCGCATCCGCTGCTTTGACGAGCGGGCGGATGCCAGCAAATGCGGACAACACATCTTCTCGTGTGGGATCTTTCACGAGATATTGAACCGCAGTTTCAAGAATGAAGTCCACTTCTTCCGACGTGGGCGTTGGTTCAAGACTGACCGTCTCCAGTGGCGTATCCGTTGTCCCCACAATGATGTGGTTGTGCCACGGAACCGCAAACATGACACGACCATCAGATGTCCGGGGCACCATGATGGCTGCGTCACCCGCCAGGAATGAACGATCAAGTGTGATATGAACACCCTGGCTCGGTTGGATGATGGTGCGTACCGCCGGGTTGTCCAACTGACGGATAGCGTCCGAGAACGGACCGGTGGCGTTAACCACGACACGGGCGGTTGCGACAAATTCTTCTTCGGCATCAGATTCCAAACATCGGACGCCCTCAACGAAACCGTTGACGTCCTTCACCAGGTCGATGACGCGGCAATAGTTCAGGACTGTCGCACCCTGCTCAAACGCGGTTTGCGCAAGATTGATCAAGAGACGTGCATCGTCGAATTGACCGTCATGATATTGGACGCCCCCGCGGAGCCCCTCCCGCTCAATGTTAGGAAGCTTGGAGATGGTTTCCTCAACGGAGAGAAGCTGAGATCGCCCAAAACGATACCGGCCTGCCAGAACATCGTAGACCTTCATGCCAACACCGTAGAACGGCGATTCCCACCATTCATAGGTGGGTACAATGAAAGGGAGATCTGAAACCAGGTGTGGGGCGTTTTGCAACAGGAGGCCCCGTTCTTTCAACGCCTCCATCACGAGTGAAATGTTTCCCTGTTGCAGGTAACGCACACCGCCATGCACCAATTTCGTTGATCGGCTCGAAGTCCCCTTCCCAAAATCGGATTGCTCGACCAGCAAAACATCAAAACCTCGCGAGGACGCATCCACGGCAACACCAACTCCCGTGGCACCACCGCCAATGATTACCATGTCCCACGGTTCAGATCGATCACGAATACGATCGATCATGTTATCGCGATTCATGTAGGCCTTTCGTTTGAATCATGATATTTGGCTTTGGCGCAAGACCATTCAATCATCGCAACCCATCTCATTATCGATGGCCTGTACCGCCTCAACCACGGCTGCTGGTTGTTCTTCCTGAATGAAATATCCCGACTGAGCCACCGTATCGACGGAAAACGACGCTAAGCGCTCAGACAACAGTCGTATTTCATCCGGATGTGGTCCGGAATCGTGTTCCATTTCGCCGACGAGCAGCACAACCGGGCAGACGATCTGCACCAAGTGGTCTTGCAAGCGCTCGGGCTCCTGCGACTCGGCCATGCGCTGGTAGGCGCCGATCGTTGCTCGGTAATCCGAGGCCAAACCCTTTGTATATGACCGGACGATATCACGATCCACCCATGAATCGTCATACGAGAGTTTCCGCATTTCCCGATACAACATCTGTTGCATGATCCGTCGCGCGTCGAGCATGCGTGCAACCGGCGCAAACCGCATCCAACGCCGAAACCCGTCTGTCGTGGCAGTCTCACCGGGCCCACCCTCGATCGACACAATCCCCTTCACAAGTTCGCTATGACGATATGTCAAGCGCATTGCGATGGAGGCACCCAACGAATGCCCAACCAACACGGCACGCCGAATAGAAAGCGAGTCTAACACGGCGGCTATACGGTCAGCCTGGGCAGTCAGCGAGTAGTCGGCATCCCGCGGCCGTGAAGAAACCCCCATTCCGAGAGGCTCGATACTCACGGTACGGTACCCCGCGGTCGCAAGTGCGCCCATGACCCGCCTGAATCCAAAAGACGACCCAAACAAACCTGGAATAAAAACGACCGGCTGCCCAGCCCCTTGGATCGTTACGGCCAAGGACTCCGACTGCGCCACCGGGATACGCACGGTTTCAACCGTGTCTTGGCTCGCGACTAGAAAAAGCAGAAACAGCATCTCAGATCATTACCAGAAAAAAGACCAACGATTCCAGCGCGAGCCAGTGACAAAAAGTGTAGATGACCACCATCTATGCAAAGATGTAGCCAACCATCGGGGAACATGGAAGATCCGCCCTCGACATCCCGGATCTTAGGTTGCCGGAGCGCCGTCGTCGATGCATTATCGCCTTCTTCAAAGATGAGGAGATGCCATGCCACACCCGGTCATTCATTGGGAACTGTGGTCCCAAGACCCCCAAAAGTGCGCGGACTTCTATGCTCAGGCTTTTGGTTGGTCGATCAAACATCTCGAGGAGATGGGCTACCACGTGGTCGATACCGAGGACGACGATGGAATCAACGGTGGCATCATGCAACCGCAGCACGGTCCGTGGCCCGGTAACATGGCATTTTACATCAGCGTTGACGACCTGGGCGAAATCAAGACTCGAATCGTTGATGCCGGTGGGCGGATTCTTGTAGATCATCAGGAGGTGCCCAACGTGGGGTCATTTTGTCTCTTCGAAGATCCCGACGGCCGAGTGCTTGGGTGCTGGAAGCAGATCGACGCGGATGACGACTGATGTGACCAAATGTTGAGGACCACGCCGTTTCACGCGAAAACCGCCCCAATCTGTCAAGCAAACAACTGGCGACGATGGGCCGGATACATGGTTGCCAGCTCATACGAACTGAATCACGACAGGGAGTACTACGCAATCCGGAGTGCGGCGGCCCTTATCGACGTTTCGCCACTTTTCAAGTATGTCATTCGGGGGCCGGATGCGGTGCATCTTTTGGACCGAGTCGTCACCCGCAACGTTGCGGGAAGCTCCGTGGGTCAGGTGCTGTATACGCCTTGGTGTAACGATGCTGGCAAAATGATAGATGACGGCACACTCTCCCGTTTGGACGACAACATATTTCGACTGACTGCCGCCGAACCCAACCTTCGGTGGTTGCATGAGAACGGTGCCGGCCTGCAATTCGAAATTGACGATGTATCGGATTCTTTAGCGGCCCTGGCAATTCAAGGTCCCAGGGCCACCGAGATACTCTCCACAGCCACCGACTCTGACTTTTCCTCCCTCCGTTTCTTCCGTCTGACCAAAGCGACGATACGCAGTGTCCCCGTAACGATTTCTCGGACCGGCTACACCGGAGATCTCGGTTACGAGATCTGGCTCGACGCAAGACACGCCGAAGTATTGTGGGATGCCTTGATGGAGATTGGTGGACCGTATGGATTGGCACCCGCTGGCATGTTGGCATTGGACATCGCACGGATCGAGGCTGGTCTCCTTTTGATCGATGTAGACTACGTCCCCGCATTCAAAGCCAAGATCGAAGCACAGACTTCATCTCCCATGGAGTTGGGGCTTGGCTGGGCAATAAAAATGGACAAAGGACACTTCACCGGGCGCGCCGCACTTCTCGAAGAATCAAATCGCGGTGCAACTTGGAAATTTGTTGGTCTCGAGGTGCTGTGGGGTTCTTTAGAAAAGTTATACGGCTCGGTAGGACTACCACCGTTGTTGCCAACAGAGGCGTGGCGGACTAGCGCCCCGATCTACTCGCCACGTGGTGCACAGGTGGGATACGCCACCAGCGGTTGCTGGTCGCCAATACTCAAAAAATACATCGCGTTGGCCCATGTCAAAACAAGTGCTGCGACGATCGGCAATCAATTGTTGATGGAGGTAACAGTCGAGCACCACCGAAGAAAGGCGGAAGTAATTGTTGTCCCGACACCATTCTTTGATCCCCCCCGAAAACGTCGTTTGGCTCCATGAAAAAACAACCGTTCGATGCAATCGTGATTGGCGGTGGCCACAACGGATTGGTGAACGCGGCGTACCTAGCACGAGCGGGACTTCGGGTCGTCGTTTTAGAACGACGGCATGTTTTAGGAGGCGCGGCAGTAACGGAAGAAATCTATCCCGGCTTCAAGTACTCGGTTTGCTCCTACGTCGTCAGCCTACTGCGGCCGGAGATTATTCGCGAACTGGCCCTGGCCCGCCACGGGCTGGAGATCCTGCCATTAGAAAGTACGTTCACACCACTCCCTAACGGAGACCATTTGGTGCGCTGGGCCGACCATGATCTCACACGCAGAGAAATATATCGGCACTCGCCACGTGACGCTGAAGCGTACGACGATTTTGGCCAACTGCTTTATCGATTGGCTGTTGCCGTAAAGCCTCTCATGTCAATGATACCTCCAGACGTCACGTCACTGCATCCGCGCGATCTGGTTGGCACGGCACGACTGAGCAAATATTTCCACGGCATCGAGTCATCCACGTTTTATGCGTTGCATAAGTTGATGACGATGAGTTCAGCCGACTACCTGGACGAGTGGTTTGAGACCGAGGCGCTCAAGGCAACCATGGCAGCCAGCGGCATCATTGGGACATTTCTTGGCCCACGTTCGCCGGGAACAGCGTATGTACTCCTCCACCACTACTTGGGTGAGATCGATGGCGCATTCCGAGCGTGGGGATTCGCGCGGGGCGGCACCGGCGCCGTCAGTGAAGCCATCGCCGCAGCCGCGCGCAGTTACGGTGCGTCGATTCGCACTGAAGCGCCCGTCGCCCAGATCATGACACACGGCAACAAAGTCACCGGTGTCGCACTCGCGGATGGTGAGGAAATCCACGCGTCCATTGTCGTCTCAGCACTCGACCCTAAACGAACATTTATCAACTTGATCGAGCCAAACGTGCTTCCGTCCGAGTTTCGCGCCGCGATCGACAATTTCAAAATCCGAGGGTCGTCGGGTAAAGTGAATCTTGCCTTGGACACGTTACCCGAATTCACGTGCCTACCAGGCTTCGGCCCACATCTTCGCGGCGCAATTTCTATCAGTCCAAGCGTAGACTATCTCGAGCAGGCGTATGACGATGCAAAATACGGTGCGTTTTCCCGACGCCCATACATGGACATCCTCATCCCGTCGCTCATCGATCCAACCATGGCGCCCCCCGGTAAGCACGTCATGTCGCTCTTTGTGCAATATGCACCGTCGGATCTTGCGGGTGGTTGGAATGTCCAGAAGCGAGAACAGTTTGGGGATAATGTCATCGATACACTGTCCGAATACGCACCCAATATCAAAGACATCATCCTTCACCGCCAGGTGCTGACCCCGTGGGACCTGGAGCGAGACTTCGGAATGACGGAGGGGAATATTTTTCATGGTGAGTTGACCCTTAATCAACTTTTCTTTCTGCGACCGACCTCGTCCTGGGCAGACTACACAACGCCAGTGCGCAATCTGTTTCAGTGCGGTTCCGGCACACATCCCGGTGGTGGAATCACGGGCGCCCCGGGCCGGCTCGCCGCGCAACGGATTCTCGGAAGCCGCAAGGCGTGACGACGTACGACGCCATCATCATCGGGGCTGGACATAACGGCCTGACCTGCGCCGCATACCTGGGGCGAGCAGGGCTTCGGGTTCTGGTCCTCGAACGCCGCGATATCCTGGGCGGAGTCTCAGTCACCGAAGAGCTGTTCCCTGGTTTTCATATCGACACTTGCGCACACAGGATCCATGGCATTCACCCGTCCGTCATCCACGACTTGTCTCTCGACAACCACGGTCTCGAGATTCAGCATCCGTCGTCCTGCGTGTACGCCCCAAACCTCGATGGCCCGTCCTTAACACTTTGGAGTGACCAGGCACGTACGACCGCAGGAATCCAAGCGTTCTCTTCGCACGATGCCCAACAATGGCCAACCTTTGTCAAATTCATGGCATCGGCGACGCGTTTCCTGCGGACGTTGTACGATCATCCGCCAATACACGCCCCAAGACCCCAGATCGCGGACGCAGGGACCATACTGCGCCTTGCACGTCGGTTCAAAAACCTAACAAAGTCAGATCGCATTGCGTTGCTCCGCTTGCTTCCCGCTTCGATTGCCGACGTGTTGGATGAGAGGTTCGAAACCGCCATTTTGAAAGGGGCTCTTAGCGCCGCAGGCATCATTGGCCTGATGCAGGGTCCAATGGCCGCTGGGACTGCGTACACGTTCCTCCACAACCATGTCTATTCTCCGACCGGCGCTATTCGCGCGACGTTGTTCGTGCGTGGCGGCATTGGTGGACTCGCAACCGCGCTTGCAAACACCGCTAAACGCTTTGGTGCTTCCGTCCGGACCGGCGCTGACGTGCAAACCATCATCGTGAAGGACAACCGTGCCGTCGGGGTGGCACTCACTGACGGCGAGGAAATCAACGCACGGTACGTAGTTTCCAATGCCGACCCCCGTCACACCTTGCTAACGATCTTGGATCCAGCGAACCTCACGATTGGTGATATCCGCAAGACGAAGGAAGTAAAATTTCGGGGGGCCGTAGCAAAAGTGAACCTTGCCTTGGCGGAACGACCGGAGTTTGTCGGTGCATCGAACGAAGAACATTTGCACGGCACCATCACCATCGCACCCAGCATCAACTATCTCGAACACGCGTATGACGACGCCAAATACGGCAGGCGATCCAGCGAATTGTTCTTAGATATTACCATTCCAACGCTCACGGACGCGTCCATCGCGCCGAATGGCAAACATATCTTGTGCGCAACCGTGCAGTACGTGCCTTATCACCTCAAAAACAATTCATGGAATGATGAAACACGCGACACACTAGGCGATCAAGTTGTCGAGACCCTCTCTCGATACGCACCCAACGTGCCAAACGCCATCTTGCATCGTCAAACAATTACGCCGCTTGATCTAGAAAAGGACTTCGGTCTCAGCGAGGGCAACATAAATCACGGCGAACTTACCTTGGATCAACTGTATTTCATGCGCCCGATCGCGGGGTGGTCTCGCTATGAATCGCCAGTACGCAATCTTTATCTTTGTGGAGCCGGAACGCATGGAGGAGGTGGCGTGACATGCGCGGCTGGCTACAACGCTTCTCGAGTACTCATCAAGCACGCAAAGAGCGCTTAAGCAAACGGTCACGAAACTTCATCGAGTAGCCGCCGCCAGCTTTCGCGTTCGCGACCCGGGCGGAACAAATCGGCTAGGCGTGTCACACGGCCACGAAGATCGTCATAGAAAATACGGTCGGTTTCCGCGCGATACATGAGGGCGCGTAGCTCAGCTGTGTTCCCCACCGAAAAGAAACCGGGATAATCACGCCCGAGGAGATCTACCGAACTCACAATTTTGCTGGCCAGTATCGGTACGGTTGCCATCACAGCCTCGGATATGACGTTGGCGCCGCCTTCCGACCTCGAACTCAGAACAAGCGCGTCGCTTGTGGCCAGGATCCGGAGCGTGTGCGCGCGCGATTGCTCGCCCATCCACGCAAACCGTGGGTTCCTTACGTGCTCGGCCAATGCAGACCGTTCCATTACGTCGCTCAGCGCAGCCCCGACCTGTGTTATGCGGATCCGTGAGGTCCGTGGCAAATGCCGCGAAGCCATTGCGGCCCGTAACGGGTCTTTTACATAACGCAGGTGTGCGAGTACACAAACGTCAAAATGTTTTTCGTCGCGATGGTACCGCTTTTGAGGTTTCATCGCGGATTGATAGATGACTCGCAACTTGGACTTCAAGGAATCTGGCAACTGTTCCTCCGCACCCGGATACAGCACCACCAGACACGTCGCAAGAGCAAGCGTACGCCTTGCGGCACGGTCGCGATGGATGTCGTTGTGCAGATCAGTCCCGGTCAGGCAAACGATGAGTGGTGCATCAGGGTAGCGCGATTTGAACCTCGCCGCGGCGTCGGCGCTTTTTCGCGCGTGCAAAGCGACCAAAACGTCGCAGTCTTCTGATTGATAATCGGTCGCGACACGCACACGATGACCCAGGGTACAGAGGATCCGAGCCCAACGCTGAGCGGTGACTCGGTTTCCGGCAGTGGAACCGGGCGGCGCGGGTGTGACGACCCTGACCTTCACACGGACAAAGCGCAGGTTCGAAACCCTGCGAGAACGTCACGCCGATGTGGTTCATAGAAGTTGCGCCACGTGTTTCGCAACATTCTGCTCCGTGTTGCCCAGCTGCCACCCCGCAAGACCTTTCGCGTGCCGAACCACGGCTCTGAATAGTCCTTGTAGAAATCCGCGCGAAAACCTCTGTAGGACTGGAAATCGTCGCTGGTCCATTCCCAAACGTTCCCCATCAGCTGACGACAACCGGACGCGCTATCTCCATCCGGTTTGGCACTTACATCGACGCACCCCAAGGTTGTCCAATCCATGTTCACGTGAGCGTCAGTCGCGCGACCCCCACCCCACGGGAATCGTCGTTTTGTGCCATCGTCGGACGCAGCACACGAAGCGGTCACCTCCCATTCGGCTTCCGTGGGCAATCGTCGTTTTGCCCACCGGCAGAAGGCACCGGCTTCGTACCAGTTGACATGTATCACTGGTCGATTCGGTTCAAGAGGCAGCCAACGATCGAAGTCACGCCGTAACCAAGTATCGCCGTCGCGTTTCCAATACACCGGATGGTTGGCGCCGGCCTCAACTTTCCATGCCCACCCCTCTTTCGTCCAAAGCTCGGAACGTCGGTAACCGTCGTCGTCGGTAAATTCAGCAAATTCCGTCTGACTCACCGCAACTCGTGCGATGGCGAACGGCTCTATGTTTATCGGATGCTCCCACATTTCGTTGTCAAAGACAAAAGGCGCATCTTTGGGGGCGCCGAGCCTGAATGAGTGGGATGCCATCTCCACGTCGCCCGCCAACCCGCCCGCAGACCCCACTTCTTCCGTTGGCGACACAGCTGAAAAAGACGGTCGGTGGTACCCCAGGGTCTGCCGACTATAGGTAAACGCTTCGGTGTGCATGTCTTCATGGAACACGCAGTATTGCGTCCGATACAATAGGTCGTCCGAAACGTTCCCCTGTAGAACGCTGACCACTTCGTTGTGAACGTTCGTAACGTACCGCACCGTGTCTTGCCTAGTTGGTAGCGGTAGATCCCACCTCCCATCGTGCGCGACCACCATAGAGTCCCACAACGCATCCGCATTTCGGATGATAGAATCGCGGCCAAGTGCGTCACGAAGGATCCACTTTTCGATAAACCACGCCACGTGTCCAATCTCCCACAACAACGGTCGTCCAAGTCTGCAACAAGATCAAGTGTTCGCTGGTGAGCGTCGCTCACCCATTCACTGACTGTCGAAACATTCATGTGGAACAATGTACTAAACGTAGCGCGTACGCTCTAGGAGCACCGGTTGTTATCCGGATGTTTTTGCAAACTGGCGCGTTTGTGATAACTTTGACAGGCGACGCCACCAAACACAGAGATTTTAGGAGATCACATGATTACGACTTTGGGCATTTCACTGGTCACCCTTTTCGCGCTACCACCCGACTGTGACGTCGCCGGGCCGGACGGGTTGCTACACCCGGACCTCGAGACACTTTATTCCCAAGGACGGACCTACGTGGAGTTTCGTGACGCGGCGACTCGACGGGTTGAGGCATGGCATGAACATTACGCCAACGCGCAGGTCACAGACGTACTGCGAGCACGTGTTGAAGCGGTGCCCGGAAACTGGAAATTGCTGGTGATTGCAGAGGACTGGTGCGGAGACTCGGCCAATACCATCCCGTACGTTGCCAAGCTGGTCGATATCGCGGGTAACCTGGACATGCGGATCATCAACTCCTCCGCGGGACGGGAGATCATGGAGGCCCACCGAACTCCCGATGGGCGGACCGCCACACCGACGGTCGTTCTGTTGACGGACGACTACCAACATTCCGGTTGCTGGGTTGAACGTCCGCGCAAACTCGCGACGTGGTTTCTTGCGAACAAAGAAGTTCTGGAAGAAGACGAGCTATACGACCAAAAGTATGCATGGTACGACAAAGACCAAGGCCGGGAAACCGTGAGAGAAATCATTGAACTTATGGAAGCGGCCGCATCGGGAGAGACAATCTGCGGTACATGAGTTCCGTCTGCGGCACTGCCCAAGCGTTTCAATTGCCCTTTGCGAAACCGGGTTAACGCGGTCGATCGACGACAACCACCGGTTGCCCCAAGACATCCATACGTGGTGATATGCCCAGACCGGGCAGCGTTGGCGCACTCATCCTGCCGTCTTCTCGCTGTGGCGCGCCTTTCGCTGTACTAACGGTCACGTAACTATTGAAATCGGTGGCGGTAAACAAAAATTCGGTTGGAGTCGAGTGCGCGAGGTGGGAGATTGCAGCGGTCGTTACATCTCCTCCCCAACTGTCCTCGATCGTCACCGCGATACCAAGCGAAACACAGAGGTCACGGGCTTGGCGAGCCTTTGTTAGGCCACCGAACTTACTGATCTTGATGTTTATCACGTCCATCGCCTGATCTGCGTACCCCCGCAACAGGACTGACATGCCATCGATACTTTCGTCCAGCACGAAGGGATGATCAGTTCTGCGACGAATCGTCAAACATTCTTCATAACTTTCGCATGGCTGTTCGATATACACATCGATGTCCCTTACGGCACGCACCACCCGAATGGCTTGGTGTTGAAGCCACCCTGTGTTCGCATCCGCAATGAGGACGTCGCCTGATTGTAACTCGTCCGCCACGGCGCGAATCCGGGCGATATCAACTTCCGGATCGCCACCCACCTTGAGCTGAAAGCGCCGATACCCCTCAGCTCGATAACCGGACACCTTCGCCGCCATCTGTTCCGGGCTCTCTTGCGAAATAGCACGGTACAACACAAAGTCGTCCCCGTATCGCCCACCTAGAAGTTCCGAAACAGGTTGAGCAGTGACATGTCCGAGGATGTCCCAACACGCCATGTCAATGGCCGTCTTCACATACGGATGCCCCTTCAAAACGGCGTCCATTCGACGACCCAATGGGCCCAATGCGAGTGGGTTTTCACCAATGAGATGCGGACCGAGTTCTTTGATACCGGCCCGGACTCCGGCTCCGTACGCGGGAAGATAAAACGGACCGAGCGGGCAACACTCGCCAAACCCGACCGTGCCGTCGCTTGTCTCGACAGCGACAATCGTGCTGTCGAACACAGAAACCGACTTGCCTCCGGACCAGCGATAGCTGCCTTCGTGTAGTGGAAGCTCGACACGATACGCCATAATTCGCTCGATCTTCATGTGAAAACATTTACTCCTTCATGGGCTCGCCGCATCGCTGTGGACAGTAGCCTGTCAGCGGAAACTCAGGAAGGGGACCCGATACTCGTCACGACGATCCTATTCCCCTATTTTCAACACTGCGTTTTCTTTGATGAGCCGAGCAACCGATTCTCTATGAACGAGGTTTCAATATGTCAGAATCGAAAGAACTGGATCGTGTTGGCCAACTCAAACAAATGCGGGACGAACTACGACTTCAAGCGCATCTCGCCAAGGCCGAAGCCAAGGACGAGTGGGTAAAGGCGGAAGCAAAATGGGACCAATTGAAACAAGAGCTTCCGCGAGTTGATGACGCCGCCGACGAGATAATCGACAAGCTGTCAGAAGGTGCCAAGAAATTGGCCCAAGACATCCGAAGCGCATACAAACGTATTCGCGATGCAGAATAGGCAAGGCCCGAGCGCCCGACCATCAATCGGGTGCTCGGCGCAAGCCGTTCTCAACGCGGTAGCGCAAGCGCGACTAGCTCCGCAGGTTGCCCTCGACCGCCAACCGACAGAACGACGTACTGCTTCCCGGCCGACAAGTAGGTCATCGGGAGTCCGGTTTGGCTGGCCGGTAATGCTAGTTCGGCGATGATCGCTCCGGTGCGTTTGTCATGCGCACGCAGAACTGGGTCACCGCCCCACCCCTCCCCGGCAAAGAGCAGCGTAGCCGTAACCAACAGCCCCGCACGTGTCGCCTTGCCAGTTCGGGGTATGTCCACCGCTTGTAAGGCCGGGTGACTCCGCACCGATTCTGGCGTGTCGCCATTGGCGATCATCCAAATGTGGTCGCCCGTGTTCAGATCGATGGCGGTGATCCGACCCCACGGTGGTTTGACCAACGGCAACCTTTGCGGTCCTCGCAAGAGTGTTCGAGAAAACACATAGCGCAGGTCAGATAATTCAGGGTCGGGATTTAGCGCAAGCAATGCCGGGTTTGTGGCCGAGCCAACAAAAAGCAATCCTTCTTTCGCATCGACGGCACCACCCTCCCAATTTGCACCCCCGGTCGTTCCCGGCAGGGAAAGTGTTCCGCGTGTGCCGTCCGGCGCATCGGCTAAGGAAGCCGGCGTAAACAGCGGGCCCATGCGATACGACTCGACCAGCCTCAGAGCCTCTTCGCGCAATGCAGGCGTGAAGTCAATGAGATCTTCTTCTGAGAACCCCTGACGGTCAAACGCTGCTGGTTTGGTCGGGAACGGTTGCGTGAGAGAAACCTGCTCACCTGGCACGTCGGATTGGGGCACGGGCCGTTCTTCGATTGGCCAGATTGGTTTTCCGGTTGTTCGATCGAAGACATATGCAAATGACTGCTTGGTAAGTTGGACAACCGCGCGCACGGGTTCTCCGTCAACGGTCAGATCTACCAGAATCGGAGCCGTGGGGTTGTCATAGTCAAAAATATCGTGGTGAACGATTTGGTAATGCCACACACGCTCGCCCGACTCGGCCGACAGAGCGACTAAGGTGGTTGAGAAGAGGTTATTGCCTGGTCTATGGCCGCCGTAGTAGTCGCTTGTTGCCGCCTCCACCGGCAGATACACGTAACCGAGTTCCTCATCGGCAGAAAATGGAGACCACACCGCTGCGTTACCGGTGAATGTCCAGGCACTATCCTGCCACGTTTCAAAGCCAAACTCCCCTTGCTCGGGAATCGTATGAAAGATCCACAGTCGCTCTCCGGTACGTACATCGTAGCCGCGAACGTGACCGGGAACGTTTCGCATCGAAGGAGGCCGCAGCCCAACCTCCAAAGCCGCGCCAACCACAAGGACGTTACCAACAATGACCGGGGGCGAACTCGAACCGATGGCTGCCATACTATCCACCGGCCGGTCGAGTCCTTCTTTGAGATCGACTACGCCATCTTCGCCAAAAGATAGGATGGGCAGACCGGTTCTTGCATTGAGCGCTACAAGGTGATAGCCCGGTGTAACGAGGAATACGCGATCATCCCCGGCCGTGTCCGTCCAGTAGGCCACCCCCCTTCCGGAATTTCGCCGAGGGGCGCGTTCGCCACGAAGTCCTTCGTCCATTCGAAATGTCCAGAGTGTCTCTCCGGATTGTGCATCGATAGCTACGGCCGCACGACGAAAACCGGCCGTGGCGTATAGAACGTCATTCACCATGATTGGGGTGACGGAGTATTTCAACTCGGGTCTTGGCCCAAAGTTGTCGGCTTTCCATCGCCATGCGATTTCGAGATCCGCGACGTTTTCTCTGTTGATCTGGTCCAAGGGCGAATACCCCGTGGCGCCGTTATCGCCTCCGTAGTGGCGCCACTCTCCATCTTTGGCGCCTTGCTGGGCGTGCAACGATACGGTCCAGATCAACATCCCAACGAGCGATAACCATTTCACGGCGTTCATCCTTGCTAAGAGCTGAAACGAAATGTCGAGCGTGTCATGGGCCAACGTCAAGCTACCGCTCGCCGAGGCCGGCGGAATGGGTAGATTACTGGTAACGAATCGGATTGATTCTTCCTCGTACCCCATACCGCCACGCCATGAGTGACGTTTTTCTCAGCTACTCGCGCGCCGACATCGACACGGCAAAACGCGTCGCGCACGCGTTGGAACAGCACGGATGGTCTGTTTGGTGGGATCGGCAGATACCAGCCGGCAAAACCTTTGACGCAGTGATAGAGGAAGAGCTTCGCCTTGCAAAGTGTGTTGTGGTCGTATGGTCTCGCAATTCAGTGGAATCGAACTGGGTCAAAACGGAAGCGGACGAAGGCTTGAAGCAGGGCGTTTTGGTACCCGTAACGATAGATGACTCAGAACCGCCATTCGCGTTCCGCCGAATTCAAGCCGCGTCTCTGGTGAGCTGGTCCGGGAAAGACGATTCTACGTTTGCCCCGGTTGTATCGGCCGTACGCCTGGCGGTCGATGTCGAAGTGCTCACAACCGATTCCAACACTGCACGAGTGACGAAAGCCGGCTGGGAAGTCCCAACAACAAAACAACCTCGAACTCGAAATCGACGAACGTGGTTGCCGGTCATTGGGCTCGCGGCAACGGTCTTAACACTCGGTTTCGGTCTTTCCGCGTTTCTAGATGGCTGTGACGACGTCGAA
>JAZDDD010000124.1:0-2461 GCA_036679545.1 Gemmatimonadota bacterium
CGCCTTGAGTTTGTCCAGTTCCTTCATCAAACGGTCAACCGTAATCGGTGCTGCCATTCTTCCTCCACAAGTACTAGGTTGGCACAGCATTTCAATTTAACCAGGTTTTGCGCCCCTCAAAAGGGCCAGGGTGGCTACGACCTCGGCCCTATGTGCGCCGTTACCCTACTGTACTCCTGGAACGCGGACGCCTAGATGATTTACCACATCTTTGGAACACCACTGGTCATCCCGACCGACATCGGAATACAACTCCTGTTTCACGCCCGCGCATTTTGTTAGCTTCCCACCGCCCACAAAGGAAGGACAAGCCGTAGTGGCCAAGGACCTCATAGGTGTCGGAGACTCCGCACCGGACTTTACGCTGACAAGCGGAGACGGTCGTGCGGTTCGGCTGTTCGACATCCTGGCATCGTATCACGCCATCCTGTATTTCGTACGGGAATACACGTGGCACCCGAACTCGAGAACCGAAAATTCCGAGTCCTCGCCATCGGGGCATCTGACGGAGAATCACTCGAGCAAACGGCGGCCGCATTTGGCGCCCGTTTGGATGTGCTCAATGATCCCGATCGCCTCGTGTACAACCGATATGGGTTTGGCAAGATTGCACGATTGGTGCAGCGATCGGGGACCGCCGTGGTGGACAAGAGTCGTGTCATTCGCTACATGCACCGAACGGTGAACCCCAAGCAGTCCCTGAAAAAGGACGAGTTGCTGAGCGCTTTGAACGAAATGGGGTGACCCCAACACGTCGTCTACGTCACGTCCTAGCACGTTATCCAGCTCACAGCGTAAATCGGTCTCACTGAGACATTGTTATGGGTCGCGAATCCAGGACATCGAATGCCGCAAACCCTAGGATGGGCACGCGCTAGACAGTCAGGGGCCCACAACCTACGTCGAGGTGCATGGTACCCGGTGTTGTCCGAGGCGCCATGCGATCACATCGTCGTAAGCACAGCCCGATGTAACATCAAAGTTGACAGAGACAGCATGGAAATGCGCGCCTATCGACCCGTGGGCTTCAGCGTGGTTTTCAAGCAACCAGCTGACCACAACCCGGTTGCCGGCACCGACCGCGACCTGGGACTGCTCTACTCCGTGTGCCCGTGGTCAGGTTCTCGCGTTCCACTGGTAGGGTTTCCTGACGAGGCCAAATGTCCGAATTGCGGGTTTGCGGGCCCCGTCCTGTGGGATGACGCGTGTTAGTACTGCGCAACGTTCAACACTCAACACTCAACACTCGACGCTCAGCATCAACGTTCGACGTTCAACTTTCAAGTATTCACTGATATCCAATCACATAGAGTAGCCCGTTGGACTGACGTGAGATGGATAGCTCGGTATTTAGGGTTGGGTTTCGAGCACTACTTGAAAGTTGAGAATTGAGTGTTGATGTTGAGAGTTGAACGTTGAACGTTGCGCTTTTTCACTCGCTCACCAGCATCGACGCAAGCTGATAGGCTGCCCATCCGATCAGCACCCCCACGCCATCCGCGACCAGGTCTTGCCACTCGAATGATCGTCGCGGCACTACCAGCTGCAACACCTCAGTTCCCAGCGCGAGGAACAGAGAACTCGTGATCACCATCACATGCTTTTTTGGCGCGGTCCACGAGCTTAGCATTCCGAGTACCATGAACATCAACCCGTGGGCCACTTTGTCAGAGCCGGCGAAGAGCAGGTTTCCGTTTCCCACGGGTAGGGCCGTGGCGGCTATGACCAACACGACGTAGCTGATGAGCGCTAGGGTTTTGAGATGCACGGAACCTTTGGACGTTTTGCCGGTGTAAGCTAGCTGGTTAACTCTGAATCATAGCCGGACCTTTATAACAGCGGTTTATTCGAACGGAGTGGGTGATGTACCGCAAGATTATCATATCAGTCATTGCTGCACCGTTAGCTCTTGGGTGCGGCGCGCAACAGGCCGCCCTTCGGGAGCAGGCGGAACGTGCATCGGCAGAACGAGACAGTCTCGTTGCCGAGGTATTGGCGTCAGCAGCCCTGATCAATCAGATCAATGTCGAGTTGTCTGACCTGCCGGACACGACGATCGCCATGACACTTGAAACAGAAGGCGAATTGACTGCGGCGGCGCAGGAAAACGAAATGGCGCTGATGCGAATTCGGGGGGCCATCAAAGCACTGGGCGAGCGGGGGGCTGAGATCCACGCAGCACGCCAACGCATACAAGAACTCAGCACGTCGCGGACTCAGTTATCGCGGCAAATCGCAACGTATGAGGCAACTGTCGAAGAGCTCAGCGCCGCCGCCGAGCGGCGAGAAGCGCAGTACACAACGATAATCGCACAACAACGTGACATGATCGCCCAACTCAGTTCTGGATTGGATACCGCCCGTGCAGAGACAGAACGGCTCGGCATGGAAAATACGTTGCTGGCTGACAGCCTGGCGCTGATCGACGTAGCCCGGAACACGGTCTACTATGCGGTCGGAA
>JAZDDD010000125.1:0-2584 GCA_036679545.1 Gemmatimonadota bacterium
GCTTCCGCACTTGCAGCTCGTGGTTCCCCGCGAATCCCCACGTGCAAATACGGCGGGTCACGTAAATATGCAATACGACCGTCTTCGAGTTGTAAAATACTTGGACATTCGCTCCGCGCGAACACGGGAGCGTCCAATTGGCCCACCAACGCCACGACACGATCCGATCTGTCCGATTGGTCGCCTAAATCCACACAGTAGTGATCGAGGTCATCGAGTCTCCCGTGCGCAGCGACGGCCTGCATCACGGAAGCGAACGCACTGTCGAGCGCATTCGCAGAAAGCGCGACATCTCGTGCGGGCGGATTCCACGCGAGTTTGAGCAAAAAGTCCTGACCGCGATCCCTCCACTCAATGATGGGATCCCATATTAGATCCTGTTGGGAGGGAACGTCGTAGTCCAGAACGGCCGTCATCCGAACATCCACGTTGCGCCCGCCGCGTATCCCGGGGGAGAAGCGCCACTCCCGCGCAAACTTTTCACAAAGGCGAGCGCCCGCAGTCTGGTTGCTGACCGCGACATCATTCACGACGCCATCTCGGCCCACGATCATGTGAAACTCAACACCAGAACACGCCGAGTAACCCATGGCGGTTAAACCGGCCGTGTCGATCACTGGGACAGGCGCAACATCGACCTGACAAGGCAAATAGGCACCTTGAGCAGTTGGTCCGGTGGGACAGTCGATAGATTGTGCAGCAACCTCGTTGGTCATGCCATCGGCCATCATAGTGACGCCAAGACAGGAGAGGAGATAGACATATCGCATCAGTGTTCCTTACACGCGGATGTGGCAACTAACATCGATACACCGGCACGCCGAACGGTGCCGTGATGTTCCTCCAAAATAATATCAATTGGGCGACCGCGAAGGTCTCTAGAAATATCGTCTTTCAAGCCGACGTTTTAAGTCGTTTTCGCTGGCATCTGTTGGACGGTGCCGTCAACTATTGCGCAGCTGATTCAGTTATGTCAGCAGGGCGCTGTAGAGAAATTTGTCGCTCGCTGCCGATTTCCACTACATAAGCTGTTTAACAACAACACATTAGAGCAGTACCCCATGGACTCGGTATGCGGTTTGCCGATCCCCGGCGACGGTCCGGACGAATGAGCGCCCGAACTCGAACGATTTCAGCCCAGGGGAACGAATGCCCGCATTTCGATTACGGGACGAAAAAGGTGTCGCACTGGTAATTGTGCTTTTCGTCGCGCTTGTCGTAGGAAGTATATCCGCCGGCGCCGCCTTGATGAGTTCAAGCGCCACCCTCGTGCACAAATACAGTGAACGCCAGAGCAGCCTTGTTGCCGTAGCTGACGCGGGCATCGCAGAGGCTCGTTCGTACCTCAATGGCAACTCCGCGCTCTACCCCGCCGACGGTTTTAGCGCGCTCGAATATGCGGCAGCGGTTTCGGACGCCGATGGCGTGGTGATTCCAGGTGTACAACGATGGCTGTATGTCGGACCAACGGGTGTCACGACGGGACAGTACGGTGTATTCGGTAGTGTCGTGTCCGTCGTGACCGATGCCTCGGGGAACACGATCGTCCGTCGCGGGGAGATGGCCCAAGAGAGCTTTGCGAAGTACGCATATTTCACAGACATCGAACCATCCAACATTTCATTTGGTGGCGGCGACCAGATTCAAGGACCGGTCCACACCAATGACGAGTTGAAGATCTACGCTTCCGGCGCATCGTTCTTGAGCGAAGTGACAACTTCGAAAGACGTCCAAGGAGCACAGTACGGAACATTCGGACAGGGCTACCTCGAATACGTGCCCGAGATCCCCATGCCCGAAACGGCTGATCTCGTCAAACTGCAAATACAAGCCGCAGCAGGCGGCACATCGTTCATCAGTAGCAGCGCTGGAGACGCCGGCGAAGCGAGCATGCGGATAGAGTTTCGCCCGGTGGATCTCAACAGTGACGGTCAGTTTAACGGTGTCAACGAGGGATTCTTCCGTGTATATGTCGCGCCAGCGGACCCCGACTATGTCACCGCATCGCATCCTGGCGGTAGTAGCCTTCAACAATCGCTCAACTGCGGTGATTTCGAAGGCGGTGGCCTATTCAAGGCAGCGGTGGATCACCCGTTCGGCGGTCACGACTGGTACGCGAGCGTGACCGACGCGGACGCACAGTGTTTTCTTGGCGGATCGGAAGTACTTACGCCTACCGGAGCGTTTGATCCGAACGCTGGCCCCGGATCTTGGTTACCATGGCCCGGAGCCGTCACCGCGGCAGTCCCTGGCGAGGCCGCCTATCTGTTCCCCATCACCCGGGCGTTAAATCCCAGTTTCAAAGGCGTGATATACGTCGAGGGAAAAGTTGCAATCAGCGGCACATTGCGAGGACGAGTCACACTAGCAGCAACGGACAAGATTATCATCGCCGACGATGTCGTTTACGCAACCAATCCGGGTGCCGGCACATGCGCCGACATCCTTGGACTGTTCAGCGACGACGAGATCGTTATTTCAAACAACACGATTAACGCCCCGCAAAAACCCAGCTCCGCTGATGACGATCGTACCTACGACGACACGAAGGACGAATTCGTTCATGGTGTGCTCTTGGCACTCG
>JAZDDD010000126.1:0-3000 GCA_036679545.1 Gemmatimonadota bacterium
CGAACTCACACACCATCCGGATCGTTCTGAGTCTTCCCCAGTGCGGGGAAAACCCGGCGGACCCGCGAGGGATGTGACTCCAGAACGCACGTCGCTGCGCGCCATCTGCCAACTTGCCCGGTGGCATCAATGCGCGCGCAGTGCAGTGCGATGAGGGAGCCCCCTCGTGCCGATTCTCCAACCCCAATCCCTCCTCTTAATCAGACCGCATTAGCTGAAAAAACCTCGCAAACACCGAAACACCATCCCAAAACTGATTCAGTTCAATTTTCTCATTCGGTGCGTGCAACCGGTCATCGGGAAGTCCAATACCCGCCAACACCACCGGGGCACCTTGGCTCCCAAGCGCTGGAACAATTGGTATTGACCCACCCGAACGAATCGGAACGGCGGAACGACCAACCACTTCGCGAAATGCCTCGCTGATCAACTCGACGGGCCGAGCACTGACATCCGTCAACACGGGATCCCCACCGTTCAAAAACTTTACTTTGACATCGGCAAACGGCGGAGCGAGCGCTTTGACCGCCGCACGTAACTGCCGCTCAACGGTTTTGGCACGCTGCTTGGGTACCAAACGCAGACTCACCTTGGCAGTCGCCGTGGCCGGAATGACGGTCTTGGCGCCCTCCTCGGTGAAACCTCCGACGATGCCATGAATCTCGAAGGTGGGAAGGGCCCACGTTTTTTCAAAAACAGATTTGGTGGAAGACCCAGAAATGGTTTTTGCGCCCAACTCGGATCGCATATACGTACGTTCATTGAACTTCAAAGCACGCCAAGCGTTCTTTTCGGCTCGGGTTGGTGGCTCCACTGCCTCATAAAGTCCAGGGATCTTGATCCGCCCTTTGTTGTCTTTCAGGCCAGCAAGAATCCGGACCAATGTTTCGTGTGCATTGGGAGCTACGCCTCCGTACAAACCCGAGTGTAGATCACTTTTGAGTGTCGTAACCGAGATTTCGCAGTAACAAAGACCACGAAGCGCAGTGTACACCGCCGGATAGCCCTTTGTGAAATACGGCATGTCGGCCACGAGCACGGCATCCACATCGACGTATTCGGGATGCTGCTTAAGCAAATCGGTCAGGACGCCGCTACCGGATTCTTCTTGGCCCTCGACCAAAAATCGCACGTTAACCGGGGGAGTTCCCGCACTCATGACAGCCTCGAACGCCTTCACGATGGCAAAGACTTGCCCCTTATCATCAGTTGCACCGCGGGCAACGAGTTTACCGTCACGTATGGTCGGTTCGAATGGCGGTGTTTCCCACAATTCGAGAGGATCCGGCGGCTGAACGTCGTAGTGCCCGTACACCAACACCGTCGGTTGGCCTGGTACCCGCGGACCTTCGGCGACAACGACCGGATGATTTTTACTACCCTCCAACCGCACCGACACACAACCGAGGCTTTTGAGGTGATCACCAAGCCATTGCGCAGCGGTAAGGCAATCGTCGTCGTGTTTTGATTGCGTCGAAACACTCGGTATGCGCAAGAAATCTTCCAGTTCCACAAGGATTCCGTCTCGGCGCTGTGTAATGAAGTCACGAATTGTTTTCATTGTCACAATCTGTTGGCTGTTGAATGAATACGTGGAGCTTACACTAGTCAGGAACGTTTCGGCAGGTATATTCGCCACTATAATGCGTACAACATCATCTTTCGAAGTATTTCCGAACGAACCAACTGAACGCGACCTGGCGCGGGCACGTTGGTTACGCAAGGAAGGTCGGCTATCGGAAGCGGAAGAAGCGTATCGAGGCGTGATGGCAACCCAACCGGCACTCCGTTCTGGTTGGACTGAGTGCTTCGAACTGCTCCGTAGTGTGGGGAAAATTGATGCCGCGCTCGTGTTGGCCACCGCGGCGCGCGATGTGTTTTCTACAGAAGCGTTTCCGCTGACGCTCGAAGGCGCTGCCCTCATCGAACTCGGAAAACTTCCACAGGCGCTTGTGGCATTAGAGAGTGCCGTCCAACGAGACCCTGACCTCGCATTGACGTGGCATGAATTGGGATACGCGGCATACCGACTTGGCGACGGTAACCGCGCACTCGCAGCACTCGATCGAGCGTTTGCGCTCGAGCCACATACGGAGACACTGCTGTTGCGCGGCAAGATATTGCGCGACGCGGGCGAGTTTTACGCCGCAGAGGTCGCATTTGAAGGCGCGCTGCACTCGGCGGCGCACAAAGACCAAGAAGGCCGAATCCAAAACGAAATATTCATTACACGTCGTCGGGGAGCCTTTACACCCGCCTGGGTAGAGGCATTGACAGAAGCCCAGGAGTGGTTCGCCACACATGGTACCGTTGTTCTGGGTGCTGATAAAGGAGAAGCGCCACCGTCAGAAGCCGATCTCATCGCGGCACTCGCCAAACTGAGAGACAACCGTCAGTGGCAATTCGGACAGGTCGTCGTGCAAAGCAAGGAATCGTGCGGGCTTTTATTCCATACCTTCGGTGTGCCCATCACCACCTGGGATCTCGTGGACACAGCGCTGGTTCCTTTGGTTGTTGCACCGCGCCCCATGCCGGACGATCCCAACTGGCAAAATGCCCGCAAGGCGGTTCAAGATAGCGAACGGGGTCTTACGCTCATTTTGGCTCACCCCATCGACCTCGAACCGGATGTCGATGTCGTGGGATCGCTGGAAATAGACGGAAAACCTCTTCCTTTAGTCCCGGACTCCTCCACCGCCCTGGTCATGGCCCAACATCCCGCCGCCCGCCTCGCCGACAGGCTCTTGACCACCGAATCAACACTCGACGCTCAACACTAAGCATGCAACTCATTAGCTGAGAGTTGAGTGTTGAGCGTTGAAAGTTGAGTTCTAGCTTCTATCATCCGATCCTTTAGACGATGTAGACTAAATATCCCCTTTTTTTGAAGAGCTTGAAATGAGCGTCATGACGACCGGAGAGAGTCAACGCCTCACCGCCGCGTTCATCGTACACAACCAATTCGACGTAGCATCGGAGCTAGTCGGTCTGGACGAGTCG
>JAZDDD010000127.1:0-5416 GCA_036679545.1 Gemmatimonadota bacterium
GCGATCGTCGCCGTGATGCGTAAATTGTTACATGCTATATATGGAATGCTGAAGCACGACTGCGATTTTGAAGGACCCAAATTTCGCGCTCTTGCCGTGTGAAGCCAAGAGAGTGTCTAACACTGTCGTCCATCAGCTGTGGGCGACGAGTCAGAGTCGCTCGCGCATCTATGCCGTTGCAACGCGCCGTCGGTGCGCACAAATCAATCGCTTCCTTTGAAAACGTACGCGCCCGGCAGTCTGCATGGACTTGTTAGACCGCGGGCGCAGGCATGTTAGGTGTTACAGTTGCTATCGCGTTGAGATCGTGTTCAACGACGCTTGTAAACAGCGTCAAAAAACACCTTCCACGCCGCTCCATCTGGGGACATTTCCATCATCCCTTTCATGATCCCGGGCGTGGATAAGTCGTAAGTCATTCGCGCGTGCATTCCGGGGCCACCGTGGGCGAGCGTGAGCACATCGCCATCGAAACCTCCGACGAAGATCTCGGGCGGTGAACCCATACTGTCAAACCAGTGAAGATGATATCGGTCCTCATTCGGGGCATACGTGTAAACTCCGTGCCCGGTGAACGTGATCGTACCATCACGCTCTTGTTGGTAGTCGGAGATCAGAACGAATCCACCGAGGCTAAGCTTGTGTTCATTTCGTCCTATGGCGACCCCACCCTTCGGGTCCCACTGGGAGGGGTACATGGTCTCCTCTCCCTCCCAAGTGCCAGACAGCTTCTTTAGCAGCCGGTGGCCATCTGAGGGCGTGGGCATATCCATCGCTTACTCCTTTGCTCCACAGCGTTTCTCGCGCGACTGCCGTCCATTCACAGCCAAATCTCGCGCTGACCATTGTCAATCTGGTGGATGAAATCGCGCATCGCAAATCCATCGATGCGTTTTTTCAGCCAGTCGTGGAACCGGTCATACAGCGCCATGAGGTTCTCTCTGAGCTCCCGCTGGTGCGCAACGGCAGCGAGGCATCGCGAAGTCTTTGCGTGTGCGTGTGTTCAGGGTGCACGGTCGTTCTTAACGCGGTCTAACACTGTCGTCCATCAGCTGCGGGCGACTGCCGTCCAGTCGTCTAAGCATCTACGCCGTTAGACCGCGCCCTTCGGTGCACACGAATCAATAACTTCCTTTGAAACGACGGCGCCCGGCAGTCTGCATGGACTTGTTAGGCAGCGCGCTCTATTCGGGATATAAAAATTCGGTATGCTGAGAGTGTCCTAATACATCTCCCTGCAGCATCCATCGCGATCCATCAGCGCTAGCTTGCCAAAAACACCATACTTCCGAGAACGGGACCGCCTCAAGATCAAGATCCGCGATAGGTACTTCTGTCGGTCGATTTATTAGAATTGCAAGCACGGTTCGCGTCGGTGCGTACTTAGATGATGACCGAAACAATGCCTCCAAAGTCGATTCCGGGTTGAGATCTTCAGGCACAAGCTCCTTGAGCTGGACCGGCGCGTAGTTCCGGGTTTCATCTTTTACCCAACTAGTCACAAAGTCGTAGTCGGATTCTTCGACGGGTGCAAATCCAATTCTGAGACCAAGGACTCTGGCCAACCCGTGCGTAAAGATAGCCGCATTGCGGGTCTCCCTTATTGACTTGAGATCACCGGTTCTCAGCCGCTTTACTCGGGGCGGTGCCGAGGCCCAGACAGCGTGGCGCTCAATATGCCGAAAGTTCTTCAACTCCACGATTGGATCCAGATACTGGAGTGTCGCCCAATAGTTTATGTCTGTATCGTCGTTACTCACTGAACAATAATGTCCCCGGTGGCATATGACATCGACACTTCAATCATCCCGTGGGCCGCAGAACCGTTCAACTGCCACTGGCTTTGCTTGGTCGACGGCCTTTGACTCGGTCTCGAAGGCCATCGCCCACCTGAAACGCTCCGCTTGAACTCCAACAGTCGGACCTCAAGCGACATTCGTACACCACACCGAGGTTCAAAGTGTTGGAGTCGCACTCTACCTACATACGTTGGCGCTGCCTAACACTGTGGTCCATCAGCTGCGGGCGACTCCTGTCCAGTCGCCCGCGCATCTTTGCCGTTACGTTGCGCCGTCGGCGCACACAAATCAATAACATCCTTTAGAACGATAGCGCTCGGCAGTCTGCATGGACTTGTTAGGCCGCAAAGCGCTCCTAATCCTCGAATTGTCGCTCCACATCGCTGTGGACGTCAGGGAGAATTTCTTGTCCACCGGTCACCATCATCCTCACGCGCGTGGTTATAAGAGAATAGAGAAAAAGGGAATCCCACGGGCCGGTGCCATACGAGGTAGTGGAGACAGTCGCCATTCCGCCACTGCCGAATCGGCACCTGATGGAGTAGCGGCCCGCAAGCGCTCTCGAACGCGGTCGACATGGCCGGCATGGTCGAATTCCGGCTGGTGCCGGAGGTGCGGTCGGGCCGGGTTACGAACGAACGTGCTGATTGAAGAACGCGATCGTACGCTCCCAGGCCAACTTGGCTGCCGTCGCATCGTACCGCGGCGTGGTGTCGTTGTTGAACCCGTGCTGGGTGCCCGGATACAGGTGGCGCTGATAGTCGACCCCGGCCGCCTGCAACGCCTGCTCGTAGTCGGGCCAGCTCGCGTTGATCCGCTGGTCGGTCTCGGCGGACTGCACCAGAAGGGGGCTGCGGATCTTCGGCACGTCCTCGAGGTTGGGTGCTGACCCATAGAACGGCACCCCGCTCGCCAGGTCCGCACCCAGCCGGGTCGCGAGATAGTTCACCATGCCACCGCCGTAGCAGAACCCCACCGCACCAATCCGGCCAGTGCACTCCGGCCGTTCTCGAAGGAAGGTGGCGGCCGCGACAAAGTCCTCCTGCGTCTTCGCCCGGTCGAGCTGCCGGAACAGCTGCCGGGCGTTGTCTTCCGTTCCCGGGTAACCACCCAGGGGAAAGAGCGCATCGGGCGCGAATGCCACGAAGTTGGCGAGGCCCATCCGCCGAGCGATGTCCTCGATGTGCGGGTTGAGGCCCCGGTTTTCGTGAATGACCAGGATGCCGGGAAGCCGCCCGGTGGCGCTGGCGGGCTTAACGAAGTACCCTCGCCCCCGCCCGTAGCCGTCTGGCGAATCGAACTCGACGTACTCCTGCTCGATCCGGTTGTCCTGCGGTTTCACGACCTGGGCCTCGAGGAACTTCGGGCTCAGCTGATCCAGCAGCATCGCGGCGGTGACCCCGCCCACGGCGAACTTGGCGGCCTTGTCGAGAAAGCTCCGGCGATCGATGCCGCCGTGGACGTAGGCGTCAAACAGAATCAGGAGTTCCTGGTCAAAGTCGTGGGCGGTTTTACGGGTCATGGGTCGCTCCTCCGAAAACGGCGAGATCGGGTAAGGTGCCAAAATAACGCATGCTCCTCGGGCAGCCAGATGGTCCGGACCTGCTCGCCATCCTCAGGTGCGGGGGAGAAAGCGCGATCACGAACCCAAATAACGTGTGCGCGTGCCTGCTCGTCATGTGCCATACACGATTCGGCGCGATTCGGATTCGATACAATCAATCCTCAACGTCCGCACATCGTTCGTTTGCGGCCTAACACTGTCGTCCATCAGCTGCGGGCGACTCTTGAAGATGCAGATCGGCGCGCAAACGTTACAGGGGTTGTCCACCCACACGAACGAAATGCTTCCTTTAAAACGATAGCGCCCGGCCGTCTGCATGGACTTGTTAGGCGGAGTCACTTGCCGGTGCCCAAATCGTAGACCTCCACGAACTGGACACCCACCTGATCCGTCACAATGGCCACAACGAAGCGGTCACCGACGTCGGTAATGCGCACCGGTCGTGGGATGGCATACCACCCACGATATGCACCTTCATGCTCAAATACCAACCACCGATCCGACACGGCGTCAAATTGCGGGGCCGACTGAATCCAATACGCACGACTTGGTCGAGTCACCACGACGTCACCATAATATGGATAGTGCGAAGGATAGGGTGTGGCTTGGAGCGCACGTTGCTGCACCGGACGAAACGGCGATTCAGGAATCTCCTCCAGTGCCGCTGCTCGATGACGCTCCGCGACCTCTCGTCCGAGCGGTTGGCGGTCCATACGAATACGCAGAATCTGTTGCAACGCGCCGCGCTGATCATACGCCCGGGCCTCGAACGCCGTGTTGTCGCCAACCACAAAGAGCGCGTCCAGTACCGCGGTGGCAGTAGCCCTTCCAAAGGGCACGCCGCCCACGGAGACCCGATTACCATCGGCCCACACGAATTGTTCGTCTGCGACAAAGTCCCCAACCGTTCGGACAAAACCGCCCGCCGCATCGAAGATCCCATACTGCTGCGTTGGGCGCTCGGCTCGTGTCGAGTCGCTGGTAGTAACGGGGCGCACGCCGTAGCTCGCGAGGACGGCGCCATCGGCGAACGAGCCCACCACGTTGGCACGGGGATGGTCCCCCGGTGCTATCGGCTGGAACGACCGCACATACACGCCGCGCGGGGACAGGACCGAGACGCGGCCGGTCGAACCGTCAAACGCCACGATCGAGTCCCCACGATAGGGCTGCGCCCATGCCAGGAACTTGAATTCACCCGGACCACCCCCTTGGCGCCCGGACGACCACTGCCACTGTCCTTGGCCGTCATAGGCCCGCACCTCGGCGGTACCAGAATTCGTCACCACAATCGTGCCGTCCAACCGGCGATACGCATGCCTAACACGAAATAGCTGGTATGTGGCCTCCCCATTGACCACGCCAATCCGGACTGATGGACTCGCGGGAAACATGAGTTGGGACGCTTGAGTAGTATCGAGGGTCGGATGATCCAATATCATCACCGTCGCACTATCCCGCGCGACGAAGCCCGTCCGATCGGTCGAGATGTCGCAGGCGATGGTGATAGTGACAACAATAGCCGTCACCAACATCATGAGGCTGCGCCGGATTGTCCTTGTGCGATGCCGCTTCATATCCTGTGACTCCGCCTAACACTGTTGTCCATCAGCTGCGGGCGACTCCTGTCCAGTCGCCCGCGCATCTATGCCGTTGCAACGCGCCGTCGGCGCGCACAAATCAATCGCTTCCTTTGAAAACGTACGCGCCCGGCAGTCTGCATGGACTTGTTAGGCCGCTTCCCCACCCAGGTGATTGCACCGTCCGGCGTCTCTCAAGGGCAGCCCAACACTACACCGACAACGTCAAATTGCCTCGGACGGCGGCGTTCGATGATGCACTTATTTCGTTTCAATCTTGGCTCCTACCATCGACGCGCCAGAGTAGAACGCGTCACGGGGCGCCCCACGCAAATGGACATCGAAGAACTCGCGAACGTAACGGGCGGTAAATGTCAGTCCAGTTCGTGCCTCCAGACCCCCCGTTACACCTAGCGCATCGAGAACCGACATCACTATCTGGCTCTTCGTCAACGCTTGATCACTAAAGCTAA
>JAZDDD010000128.1:0-16010 GCA_036679545.1 Gemmatimonadota bacterium
AAAGACGATTGGACTAGCGCGTGCGTTCAATGGTATTGGAACATGCACTTTTGCGCTCGGTCGCTTTTCTGCCGCTGTCTCCGCCTTCAAGAGCGCCTATGGTTTGGCGCAGGGTCTTGGAAACGTAAATTTTGCCAGCGCCATCGCCAGTAACCTCTCGGCGACATACACCGACTACGATTTTCCGCGAAAAGCAACCTGGTGGTTGCAGCGGTCCACCAGCGCGTTGAATAGGCAAGACGACGGCAGGAACAGATATCGATTTTCAGTTCTCGCCAATGTCGCAGATCACGCCGTCATGCAGGGTGAGCCAGATCGAGGAATCGATACTGTGGAACGCGAGCTTGGCAACGTTGGGGAAGACTCGGTGGCCAGCGCTCAGCTACATTGCGCACGCGCAGACCTCATGCTTGCACAGAACGACTGGACGTCCGCGGTGCAAGAAGTCGAGTATGTTGAGCGGGCTTTCGGTTTCACGGAGACCAAACGGGTTCAACGATTTGTTCCCGGCTTCGACTCACCACACCTCGCACGCCTTCTGTTTCTCAAAGCTTGGTACTCCGGTGCCAAAGATACCACTCGCCGCATGAGCAGTGCGTGGCCGAATGCCGCCATGTCGCTAGCACAGCACGTAGAACTCCTAGCCGTGTTCGGTTGGTGTGCCGAACAGGACGATCCGCGCGACCGCGCCAACACGGCTCATCATGCGCACAACCGGGCAGCCGAACTAGTCCAACTGCATGGCTTGAGTGGGGTGTTGCGTAGACTAAAGTTTCTAGGTGTGTTGGGACAAAGGTTACAGCCGTTGATCGGTTGAGTTGAAACTGCCGCGCTAACGCACGAAGGAGTCAACCTCGTAATCTTCCACTTCAATACGATTTCCACCGGCGGCCTTGGCTCTGTATAACGCACGATCGGCCATCTCTAACAAATCCGGTGGCGAAGCACCGACGGGACCCGGCTTGTAACAGGTGACACCAATCGAAACGGATACTGCACCCTCGGGAAACCCGGCATCCACGCCGGCATCGCGCACGGCCTGCAATATCTGCTCCGCGACACCTTTTGCCCCGATGACATCGGTACCTAACAACAAGACGACGAATTCATCGCCACCGTACCGTGCCGCCAAATCACTGCTCCTGGTCTTGGTGCGCAAAACATCCGCAACCGTTTTAATGACCAAGTTTCCGGCCGAATGCCCGTGAATGTCATTGATCTCTTTGAAGTGATCAAGATCGGCGAACAACACACCAAAGGAGTCACCAGACCGTCCACTGCGCGCTACCTCATGACGCAACTGATCCTGTAAAACCCTAAACGTCGAGAGCCCCGTCAGCACATCTGTTGCGGCCTCGTCCTGCGCCTCCTTGACTGCCCGCTCCTGATACGGAGGACATTGACGATAGGTCGCCCTGCCCTTCAGGAACGCCGTCGCAAACTTGCGGCATGTGCGGTAACCACAGGCACCACAATCCCAGGCCTTTCCACCTGCCGCTGTCCCAATCTGCTCAATAACTTCCGCAATGACCTCTTCCGGCGGCGAGTCCTGGTTGGTCATCGGCACAAATTCTTTTGCAAGGTCTATCTCGATTTCATCATCGAGTATTGGCTCGTTTGATCGCGGTGGCTCTGCTTTTTCCAACACGTCGCGCCGCCAAAATAGCTCCTCGCGTGGCCCCATGAGCGGATGATCCAAACACCCCTCACATGGTAGGATATCCACAAAACCAAGATCGATGCCGTCCTCGGTAACCGCCTTGTCGATCACGTCGAGTTGGTTCATGTCCCGACGAATCTTTCGGAATCTACGGCTGGACTGCGGCACTTCTTCCAACACCGGGAGAGGCAATCCGCCCGCCAACCCTATGTGACGTCTTCGCTCCTCAGGAACTCGCGTGAAGTACGTTGGCTCCGACGCGGGATCGACGCCGCGCGCACGAAAAAGTTGGTCAAGCTCCGGGAAGGTGATCGTCGATGCAAGGTCTTCAGACTCACCGAGACACACTCCGGCGTAAACGACATTGACGTCTTCACCATGTTGTTTGCGAATGTATGCCAACTCTGCCGACACAGGGTTTTTGACCGGCGCAAGATACGGCGTGAGCCGCGGATATTCGCTGCGGACTTTCTCAACAATGATAGGGCAGGTCGATCGAATCATCGTTCCCCACCCACCGTCCTTCCACAGTCGCAGATACTCCTCGGCGACTAGCTCGTCACCGACGACACCGCGCTGGACCGTCTGGAATCCGGCACGATAACAGGCATTTATCAACTGCTCAGGTTTGAGCGGATGAAAAAAGACCTCTGCCTCCACGCTCAAAAGCAGCACAGCGTCTCCGCGCGAGGCCAATTCGAGAGCCCTTCCGAGATCGCCGAGAACGTCAACGGCGTCGTGCGGACAGGCAGGCACGCAAGCCCCACACCGAACGCACGCGTCGTCAACGATCTTGACGGACTCGCCATCTACGGCAATAGCATGCACCGGGCATTCGCGCACGCAGGATAAGCAGGCAACGCAACTACCCGAATCGATTTCGAACTGGACGTTGTGGGTCGATTCAGCCATAGCGGGCTTTCTCATTCAACACCGATCCCCAGAACCGGCACGAGGCTAAATAATTCTTCTGCAACGGTTTAGCAAGTGCGATATGACAAATAACTTGAGGGAAAATCAGCGAGCGCTTTCCCGATCCGGCCGCTGGCTCCAGATTTCGCACATGACGAACGGCCTCAAAACAGCGGCGCTTCTGGCAGCTCTTAGCGCCCTGCTGTTGATGATCGGCCAAGCCTTGGGCGGTCAAACGGGGCTGGTGATCGCGTTCGGAATAGCCATTGTGATGAATTTCGGCTCGTACTGGTTCTCGGATAAGATCGTGCTCAAGATGCATCGGGCCCGGGAGGTGGGGCCGGACCACGATCTACATAAGGTCACCCAGGATCTGGCGCAGCGGGCCGGTCTTCCCATGCCGAAAGTCTATATCATCCCAAGTGAGACTCCGAACGCCTTTGCGACTGGTCGGAATCCGTCACATGCGGCGGTCGCCGCCACCGAGGGGATTCTCCGGATACTATCCAAAGACGAACTTGCCGGCGTGATGGCGCACGAACTCGCTCACGTTCAACACCGCGATATCCTGATTAGCTCGGTCGCTGCAACCGTTGCCGCGGCTATCGTCATGGTATCTCGTTTTGCGCTTTTTTTCGGCGGGCGCCGCGACCGTGGTGTCAATCCGATCGTCAGCATAGCCATGATAATCCTAGCACCAATGGCGGCGATGGTCATCAAAGCCGCCATTTCGCGTGCGCGTGAATTTGCAGCCGATGCCCGCGGTGCAGAAATCGCAGGACGGCCGGATGGCCTGGCCAACGCATTGCGGCGTATGGATGCAAGTATGCGACAACGCCCCGCACCACCAACGGCGGTTGCCCAAGCGGCCGAGCACATGTACATCATGAAACCGTTTTCTGGCGGTGGCGTACTCAAACTCTTCAGTACACATCCGCCAACAGACCAAAGAATCGAGCGGTTGATGGGCAGATAATTGCGCGCGTGTGCGGAATCAGGAGATCTCGAACTCCTTGATTTTTCGATACAATGTTCGCTCACCAATGCCGAGACGCTCAGCGGCTTTGCGACGGTTCCCACCATTCTCTCTTAGGGCTGCTTCAATGGCGGTCCTTTCGACGTCAGCCATGGTCATCCCGGAGCGGTACAGGACGGCCTCCGCCTCTTCTATCTCGGTTTCATACCCAACGTGCGGGCCGATCTCAATAGCCTGCATTCGCGTTGAGGGTTGATCGTCCATGCGCCGGCGTAGCTCTTCGATCTGCATCTTGAGTTCTACTAGCGAATGAAAAATAAACTCTAGCTCTTTTCCTTCGAGGCGTGTGCCCGAAGATGGCGTCGTGATGGTTGGGAGGAGACGGGTCCCCTCCTCCTGAATATCCGTCGGAATGTCCGAAGCGCGAATCTCTTGCCCGGGCGCAAGCACCACCATTGACTCTACAAGGTTTCGCAACTGCCTGACATTACCGGGCCAGTGGGCGTTGACGAGCAGTTGCATTGCTTCGGCCGTTATGCCACGAAACGAGCGATTGTGTTCCTCCGAGAGTCGCTTAACAAACAGTTTCACCAACAGCGGGATGTCGGTCTTCCGTTCTCGCAGCGGCGGGAGATAGATGGACAGGACGTTGAATCGGAAGTAGAGGTCCGCTCGGAACTCGCCGCGTGCAACACCCTCTTTAAGCGATTTGTTGGTCGCCACGACAACGCGTACGTTTACCTGGATCGGTTCTACGCCGCCGACGCGAAAAAAATTCTTGGTCTCCAAAACTCTCAACAACTTCACCTGCGTGGCGTGGGGCATTTCTCCCACTTCGTCGAGGAAGAGCGTTCCGTCATGTGCCAGCTCAAATCGCCCCAGGCGTCGTTCCGCCGCGCCGGTAAACGAACCCTTTTCGTGACCGAACAACTCCGATTCCAACAACGCATCCGGCAGTGCCGAACAATTAACTGCGATGAAAGGTTTGGAACGCCGAGGAGAGAGGTCGTGAATTGCCTGTGCGACGAGTTCCTTGCCGGTGCCCGACTCGCCTTGAATGAGCACAGTACTCGAAACTGGCGCCATCTGCTCAATCTTGACCAACACCTCTTGGATGGCCGCGCTCTCGCCCATGATGCCCGTCCGCGACTGCAATCCTCGTCGTTGAATGAGGCTATGCGCTACCGACACGATTTCGCGTGCCGCGACTGGTTTCGCCAGCCAGTCGGTCAGTCCGAGTTGATGGGCGAACACGGTCGGATCATGCTCGGTGGATTCGACCAATCCAAGTGTCGATATCGAGCGCTCCCGAGCAAGTACCAAAAGATCGTGTGTTGGACGTTCGTGCAGTGCACCGGACAGCACCACAAGGTCGACATTGGATCTCTTGAGAATTGCGGTGGCGTCGTCCATGCCCGACACAAGGACGGTGTGGTCACCGACGCCCTCAAATGCCGCGTTTGCCTGAACGGCGACTTCGAGATCATCCATTGTAATGAAGATCGTATGAGCCATCAGTGATCCGTAGGTACGTTGCGCAGTATTTCCACCGCGTGTTGTACAAGCGGACCAAGTACCTCCAGTCCATCGGCTACCCCTCCGGGGCTGCCGGGCAGGTTCACGATGAGCGTTTTGCCACGCGACCCTGAAAGACCACGTGACAACGCACTGCGGGGGAACTTGCGAAACCCCGCGGCTCGAATTGCCTCGACGATTCCCGGTGCTTCCCTCAGGAGTACGGCTTTCGTGGCTTCGGGTGTCACATCCCTGGGGCCCAATCCAGTGCCACCCGTCGTGAGAATCACATCAGCGGTATCATCGTCCGACCACTCTATTAACCGCGCTGCAATCTGATCGCTTTCGTCCGGCACCACCGCGCGATGCGCCAACGCAAAGCCAGACTCGCCAACCCACGCGGCCATACGTTCGCCCGACTTGTCCTCTCGCGTCCCTGCCGCGCAACCGTCGGACACGGTGAGTATGGCGACGCGAACCGTCAAGGGCTTTTCTTTGCCATCTTGACGCTGCCGTTCTTGTAAAATGGCATTTGTGTCACCTCTGCGGCGACCCGTTTACCACGGCAGTCTATCTCAAACGAGGTGCCTGGATCTACGGAGTGTATGGGCAAGTAGGTTGTGCCGATGGCCCGTTTCAAGGAGGGACCGTACCCACCACTGCGCACAATGTCCACCTTATGATCGGCCACGTAGACATCGTACCCGTGGCGAGGAATTGCGCGATCCTCATTCACGACAAACCCAACCAATTTTCGAGTCACGCCCCGTGCCTTTATCTGCTCGAGCGCCGCACGGCCGGTAAAGGGAGCGCCCTTCCCAAGTTTCACAATCCAACCAAGACGCGCCTCATACGGATTGATCGTGTCATCCACGTCAGTGCCGTGTAAGGCGTAGCCAGCCTCCAGCCGCAACGAATCCCTGCAACCGAGTCCAACGGGTTGTGCGCGGCCGTGTCCGACCAACGCGCGCCACATTGTATCTGCACTTTTCGGTCGGAAGTAGAGTTCGAATCCATCCTCACCGGTGTAGCCGGTTCGTGAGACAAAACATTCCGTACCAGCCACCGACCCCACTTCAAACTCGTAATACCCGACCTTCGACAGATCGATATCGGTAAGCGATTGCACCAGGGGTTCACTCTTGGGACCTTGGACTGCCAGGAGCGCCACATCATCGGAAATGTCCTTAATGCGAACGTTGATACTCCCTTTGCGGTTGACGATCTCTTCGAAATCCCGCTGCCGGTTGGCGGCGTTTACCACAAGCATAACCCGATCGTCAAAACGATAGACCAGGCAGTCATCCATCACGGTACCGCGTTTTGTCAGCAGGGCGGAGTATTGCGCCTGGCCGTCGCTGATGGCGCCGATGTCGTTGCACGTCACACGCTGCACGAAGGCATTTCGATCGGGGCCTGTGATCTCGAACTCACCCATATGTGAGACGTCAAACACACCAACGCCTGTCCGTACGATTTCGTGCTCTTGCGTGATGCCCGTCGGATATTGGACCGGCATTTCGTACCCGGCAAACGGCACCATTTTCGCACGGGCGTTTACGTGTGCTTGGTAGAACGGAGTTCGTTGAAGTTCAGCTTCGCTCATTGTGATTCGCCATGTAAGAGAGTGACCAGCAACGCTTTTTGCGCGTGCAACCGATTTTCGGCCTGGTCAAAAACGCGAGACTGCGGACCTTCGATGACACTATTCTCGACCTCTTCGCCACGATGTGCGGGCAAACAATGCAAGAAAATTGCATCAGGTGCGGCGAGCTTCATGAGATCGTCGTCCACCTTGTAACCATCAAACACACGGGCACGCTCGCGTGTCTCTTCTTCTTGGCCCATGGACGCCCAAACATCGGTGTTGATCACGTGAGCACCTCGTACAGCCTCCGCGGGATCCTTGGTCAGCGTGATCCGTGTCAATTCGGCGGCACGCCGAAGGATATCGGAGTCTGGCGTATATCCGTCCGGACACGCCAAACGCAGCTCCATCCCAGTGAGCGCGGCGGCGTTTAGCCATGAGTTAGCCATGTTGTTGCCATCGCCAACCCAAGCTACGACTTTGTTTTCGAATGTTCCAAGGTTTTCCGCGACGGTCAACAGGTCTGCCAACAGCTGGCACGGATGGAGCAGATCGGTAAGGCCATTGATTACGGGCACGGTAGCATGGCACGCAAGCTCCGTAACGTCATCATGCGCAAACGTTCGTATCATGATCCCGTCAATGTACCGGGACAAAACACGCGCTGTGTCTGCAATGGGTTCACCTCGACCCAACTGGATGTCCCGTGAGGACAGAAAAAGGGCAGCTCCACCGAGTTGGAACATTCCGACCTCAAACGAGACTCGAGTGCGCGTGCTACTCTTCGTAAAGATCATCCCCAGGGATTTGCCGTCAAGCGGCCGCACGGGCCCGCATCCCGCTTTGAGATCTGCCGCTAGATGCAACAACCCATTCAGCTCATCCGGTGAAAGATCCGGAATCGCCAGAAAATCCTTTTTGGGCATTCTTTTCCCAATTCGTAGGTCAAGCGGTGGGTTCTTGACGTGTAAAGTTTGGCTGAAGTGAGAACCGCTACAGAATATAGTTCCGGAGATCTTCGTCCTCGACGACCTTCATCAACCGGTCCCGCACCTCTTGGGGCTCAAAGACGACCTCCTTCTTTTCCACGTCTGGTAACTCGAAAAGCAGATCGTCCAACAGAGTGGTCATCACGGTATGTAACCGCCGGGCACCAATGTTCTCGAGACGCTCGTTCACCAGCATGGCAATGCGCGCAATTTCCTTGATAGCACCGTCAGTGAAGTCAAGCGTCGCACCTTCAGCAGCAACTAACGCCTTGTATTGTTTGGTGAGTGCGTTCTCCGGTTCTGTCATGATACGGACAAAATCACCTTCAGTCAGCGTCTTGAGTTCGACACGTATCGGGAACCGGCCCTGCAACTCTGGTATGAGATCGGAAGGTTTGGAAACGTGAAATGCACCGGCCGCTATGAAAAGAATGTGGTCGGTCCGTACGTATCCATACCGGCTTGTTTGTACGGTGGACCCTTCAATGACGGGCAACAGGTCACGTTGTACTCCTTCTCGGGAAACGTCAGGCCCCGCTTGACCACGTTCACCGGCGATCTTATCGATTTCATCGATAAAGACGATTCCGTGATTTTCGACACGCTCTAAGGCATCATGCACCACGTCATCCATATCGACGAGTTTCTTTAATTCCTCATCGAGCAACATTCGGCGCGCATCTGCGACCCGGACGAGACGCTTCTTGTTCCGCTTAGGCAACATCTCCTGAAGCATCTCCGTGAGATTGATGTCCGGTCCCTCCATGCCTTGCGGTGGTTGCAGGAACTCGAGAGACGGAAAGGCTTGTTGCGCTACGTCAATCTCTACTTCGCGATCTTCCAGCTTGCCGTCCTTCAAGAGCTTTCGCAATTTGTTGCGAGTGCGCTTCCGCCGTTGCACCTCGAGATCTTCTTGCGCGGCAGCATCGCTTTCTGGCGCGACATCCCCATCGGGAGACACGACATAAAGCGCCGGCGCGCCTTCGGTTGTTGAATCGCCACCTGTCTGTTCTGTCGGAGGCGTGGGTGGCAGTGGTGCGGGTAGGAGGAGATCGAGCAAACGTTCCTCCACCCGCTCTTCGGCGGTGGGAAAAACATCGTCCTCCCGTTCGCTGCGCACCATATTGATCGCTGAGTCCACGAGATCACGAATCATCGATTCAACATCGCGGCCAACATACCCGACTTCGGTAAACTTGGACGCTTCAACCTTGATGAACGGCGCCCCCGCCAGACGCGCCAAGCGGCGAGCGATTTCTGTCTTTCCAACACCCGTCGGTCCGATCATGATAATATTGTTAGGCACGATCTCATCACGAATGTCATCCGGCGCCTGCGCACGGCGCCACCGATTCCGCACGGCAATGGCGACGGCTTTTTTTGCTTCCTCTTGCCCCACAATGTAGCGATCCAACTCCGCCACGATCTGACGTGGCGATAGCTCCTCAAGCCAGGGTTGTGCTTCCTGATCACGCGGTTGCTCCGGTGGGGTCACTGGGGTTTTTGTCACTGATTCTATCATGTGCGCTCGGTTCGAATGTGCCGACGTAATCGAGTCGTCATAACGCGACGATATTTATATTGGTATTGGTGTAGAGGCAGATTTCACCGGCAATCTGCAGGCTCTGCTTGACCATGTCCTTTGCGTGGAGTTCGGAGTACTTCAGAAGCGCGCGTGCCGCTGCAAGCGCGTAGTTGCCACCGCTTCCAATGGCCAAGATGCCGTCGTCCGGTTCGATCAATTCACCGTCGCCGCCAACGACAAGGCTATGCTCTTCGTTGGCGATGGCCAATAGCGCCTCAAGACGACGAAGCACACGATCACTTCGCCAATCTTTGGCCAATTCGACTGCCGCACGGGGCAAATTTCCCGGATAGCGCTGCAATTTTTCTTCGAAACGTTCGAACAGCGTAAACGCGTCCGCCGCCTCACCCGCAAAGCCAGCAAGTACCTTTCCATCGCCAATGGTCCGCACCTTGTTGGCGTGCGACTTCCATACCGTGTCGCCCATGGTAACCTGGCCGTCACCGCCCATGGCCACCTTCCCGTCCCTGCGCACGCAGAGGATGGTCGTCGCATGTAGCTTTGGTCGCCTACTCATCCCTATTGAAGCCCTTCCCATCCCAATGGCCTATGCCCTCGGGTGTGCGTTACGGTAAACGTCTTTGAGGCGCTCGATGCTTGTGTGCGTGTACACCTGCGTCGTACTCAAGGAGGCGTGACCCAACAATTCCTGCACGGCCCGCATGTCGGCACCAGCATCGAGTAAATGTGTTGCAAAACTGTGTCGCAAGCTGTGCACCTTGAACCCCGAACCATCGTCAACCAGACGGAGAAAACGGTGCACAACGTATTGGACGCCACGTGGTGTCAGAGGCGATCCCCGCGCCGACAAAAACAGGGTATCGCCGGCCGCTGGGCCAGCCAACTTGTCACGGAGCGGAAGATACTGCCGCAACGCCCGTTCCGCTTTGCGACCCAATGGCAAGATCCGCTCCTTCCGTCCCTTGCCACGAACCTTGACCTGGTCCGCCAGGATATCCGCATCATTGAGACGTAGACCGGCGAGTTCGGAGAGACGCATGCCGGTGCCGTAAAACAACTCGAGGATGGCGAGGTCTCGCGCCCCGGCGAATTCCTTCGTTGCCGATCCCGTTGCGATCTTGAACAATTCATCAATTCGCGCACGATCCAGAACCTTGGGTAGACGTCGCTCGAATTTCGGCAGCCTGAACGCGGTCATCGGATTCTTGGTCAAACCGTGACGCCGCCCCAGGTACCTAAAAAAGGATCGCAGTGTTGAGACCGCTCGCGACGCTGAGCGTTTTGCCAAACCACGACGCACCAGATCGCCAAGAAACGCACGCACCGTCAAGGTATCGATCGAGTCCCAGGTCCAACCACCCGGCGTGCCCGTGTAGCTATCGTTGAATATCTGAAACGCGTCGAGGTCTCTCCCGTACGCCTTAATGGTGTTTGGCGAATCGTTACGTTCTACCCGTAGAAACTCGAGAAACTCGTCGATTTCAGTTCTTCTCTCGACTGCGACCATGGTCACGACACACTCGCCCCGGAAGTGACGGACAAGTCATGCGTAAAATCTTGCATGGCATTCAAGGCCCGCTCAACCAACTGCGCCCGGCGTTGTTCCTTGTTCCGGATCTTATGTTCGAGTGGCGGCAACAGACCAAAATTCGCATTCATTGGCTGAAAGCGCTTTGGCTCGGTATTGTGGACGTAGTCGAGCAAACTGCCAAACATCGTTTCGCGTGGAGGCAGTACGGGGTCGCCGCCTTCAAGGACACGGGCGAGGTTAATTCCACACAAAAGGCCCACACCAAGAGATTCAGTATACCCTTCGACACCCACGAGCTGGCCGGCAAAGAATAGACGCGGGTCATCTTTCGCCGAAAGATGCGCCGTAAGCACGGCCGGCGAATTGAGGTAGGTGTTGCGATGAACACTCCCGAACCTGAAAAATTCGGCGTTGTTGAGTCCAGGAACAGATCGAAAAACGGTCCGTTGAGCGGAGGTTTTCATCCGTGTTTGGAAACCTACCAGATTCCACATTTGTCCGGCCCGGTCTTCGCGGCGCAGCTGCATCACAGCGAATGGCTCTTTACCCGTTCGTGGGTCAGGCAAACCCACAGGTTTCATAGGACCAAAACGAAGTACGTCCGGTCCGCGACTGACCATCTCTTCAGCGGGTAGACATCCCTCAAAATACGAACCGTTGTCGAAGTCGTGACCTTTGTGTTGTTCCGCGTTTTGTAACGCATTCACGAATTCATAGTACTCATCTCGTTCGAAGGGCGCGTTCAGGTAGTCGTCCCCGTCCCCCTTACCGTACCGCGAAAGTTTGTACAAGCACTCGTGATCTAACGAGTCGTCAGAAATGATTGGTGCGATGGCGTCGAAAAATGCAAGATGATCCGATCCGAGCCGTGTGCGTATACACTCCGCAAGCACATCAGACGTCAAAGGTCCCGTAGCTATGATGCCGGGAGACGGGAGGTCCGCTATGTGATCGCGAATCACTTCGATGCGAGGATGCGCCTCGATTGCCTCGGTGACATCCTTGCTGAACATCCCACGATCGACCGCAAGCGCCGCACCGCCCGGGACTCGCGTCCGTGCTGCCGCTTGCAACAGTAGACTCCCGAGCATGGCCAGTTCCGCTTTGAACAAGCCATGGGCATTCCGTGTTTCGACCGATTTGAACGAGTTGGTGCATACCAACTCCGCGAGACCGTCCGTTTGGTGCGCCGGTGTGTTGCGCACGGGACGCATCTCAAACAGGCGTACATCGTACCCACGTTCAGCCAGTGCCCACGCGGCCTCGCAACCAGCCAGGCCCGCTCCAACTACGGAAACGCTCACGTGTCCGCGTGGACCGTTGTCGTCTCCGGTACGGGAAACTCGTGCTCGCAGTGTAGACATTTCCGAAAATCGCCTCGCGCCTTCGTGAGGCGTGCTTCCGCCCCGACTTTGTTGCAAGTCGGACATACGTCAGCGACCGGCAGATGCCACGTCGAGAAATCGCAATCGGGATAACGCATGCAACCGTAGAACGTCCTCCCACGACGTGTGCGACGTTGCGTTAGGTCTCCGATCTCACACACAGGACACTTCACACCGAGCGGGATGGGTCGTGTGTGTTTACACTCCGGATATTTGGTACAGGCGAGAAACTCGCCATAGCGCCCCGTCTTTATCACCATCGGCGACTTGCACTCGTTGCACTTTTCATCCGTAGGACGGTCTGGTGGTCGGTCTCTCTTGAGCGGTTTCGTGAATTTGCATTCGGGGTAATTCGAACACGCAATGAAAGGCCCAAATCTTCCACTCTTCACCGTGAGTTTGCCACCGCACTTTTCGCACGGTTCTTTGTCAAGATCCTTCAGGTCATGCGCTTCACGGATCATTGCTTCAGTATCGACGTTCTCCAAGGCCTCGGAAAACGGGCCGTAGAAATTCTCCAGCACTTGTCGCCAGCCGAGCGACCCCTCCTCAACTTTGTCGAGTTCGTTTTCCATCTCAGACGTAAATTCTACGTTGAAGATATCCGGGAATCGGCTGATCATGACTTTCGCAACCGTTTCACCCAAATCCGTCGGATGAAAACGCCGATCTTTTACTTCGACATACTCACGGTTGCGAAGCGTGGACAAGATGGAACTGTACGTACTTGGGCGCCCGATCCCGAGACTCTCCAATTCCTTCACCAAGCTCGCTTCACTGAAACGTGGTGGCGGTTCGGTAAAGTGTTGCTTGGCCGTAACCGTCTTGACGTCAACGGGGTCTCCCTTTTTCAACGGCGGAATCGGAGCAAGCTCTTCTGGACTTTCCCCCTCTTCCGCCTCACGTGTTTCCCGGTACAGAACCTGAAAGCCGTCAAACTTGACGAGGGAACCGGTTGCCCGGAATAAATATTTCCCAAGATCAAAATCGACGGTCGTAGTGTCGTAAACCAGGGGTGTCATCTGTGACGCGACGAATCGTAGCCAGACGAGTTGGTACAATTTGAATTGATCAGATGACAACCACTTTTTCACGGACTCCGGACTCCGCAAGACATCTGTTGGCCGCACTGCCTCGTGCGCGTCCTGCGACCGCGACGCCTTTGTCCGGTATGTATTTGGTTTAGCCGGCAGGTAACGTTCGCCGTGATTTGCGCCGATGTATTCACGAACCGCCTCAATAGCGACCGGCGCTACGCGTGTCGAATCCGTTCGCATGTACGTGATGAGACCAATGGCCCCTTCGTTGCCGATCTCGACACCCTCGTACAGTTCCTGTGCGGACCGCATAGTCCGTTGGGCGGAAAAGCCCAATCGTTTGGAAGCTTCCTGTTGAATTGTGCTCGTTGTAAACGGTGCCGCCGGACGTTTCCGACGCTCCCGCCGCGCAACCGAACTGACGACGAACGGTTGGTCCTTTACCTCTTCGACTATTTGCTCGGCTGCCTCCGACGAACCAATCTCTGGTTTCTTACCGTCGATCTTGTGAAGCCTTGCGCCGAACTCTTTGTCCTTGGCCTCGCACGCTGCGTGAATGGACCAATACTCCTGAGGTTCAAACGCGCGGATTGCGGACTCCCGCTCGACGAGAATCCTGAGCGCGACGGTTTGCACACGACCCGCCGACAACCCGGTCTTTACAGATTTCCAAAGCAATGGGCTGGCCTTGTATCCGACCAAGCGATCCAGAATCCTTCGCGCCTGCTGCGCATCGACCTTTTGCGCGTCGATAATGCCGGGGTTAGCGATTGCCGCAGTCACCGCCGAGCGAGTAATCTCCCGCAGGAGCACCCGGTGGATTTCAGCCGAGGTGCCCAGCTGATCCGCCACATGCCACGCGATGGCCTCTCCTTCCCTGTCAGGGTCAGTTGCTAAATAGACGGCGGCCGAGTTTTTGGCGGCCTTTTTCAGCTCAGCGAGATTCTTACCCTTACCGCGTATGGTGACATATTTGGGCGTGAACCCATCATCCACATCGACGCCGAGTTCACGTTGCGGTAAGTCCCGCAGGTGGCCCACGGTGGCTTTCACCGTATAGTCTTTCCCGAGATACTTACCGATAGTCCTTGCTTTTGCCGGTGATTCTACAACCACCAGAGAATTCTTCTTCTTTGCCATCTTTTTCCTTCAGGCCGCTACCTAAACCGCACCGAGGGTAGCCAGCCAGTCTCAAGACTGATTCAAAGCGCTCCATAGGGCCACGGCCTAGATGGGTAACATCACCCAGCTAGGCCGCTCGACAAAACCTTGCAGCACAATCACTTACGTGCACTATCGCCGACGGAAGCCTGGAGGCGCGCCGAGGCGCATTATTACAACGGGCTATTCATTCGCGCAAGTTCGGCGACTCTGCGGGCTACCTCCCGCGCGCTCAAACCGTCCGTGGTAACCCTCAGATCGGCGCCAGCGTAATAGCGCTCCCTATTCCTTAATAGTTGCTCCATGGCCAGGAGTTCCTGCCCACGGGGTAATAGCGGTCTTCCACCATCCTGCGAGGCGCGCGCCGTGGCGACGGGCGGCGAGGTTTCCAGATAGACACACACCCTCCGCTCAAGGCGCTGGGAGAGATTGCGGGCTTGGGCGGCCCAGCCTCCACCGGTGGCCACAACAGCTGGCGTTGGCCGATCCAGCTGCGCCACGACCGCCTCAGATTCGAGATTCCGAAAGTAGGCCTCACCCCGCTCCCGAAACAGCGTCTCAATGGAAACACCCGCCACACGCTCAATTTCTCGATCCACGTCGATAAAGGGCATTTTCAGTAAATTAGCCACTAGCGGCCCAACGGTGCTCTTCCCCGACCCCGGCAAGCCGATCAGGAGTATGTGTTGCTGCGCCTCCAGGCGAACAGGTGTCAATCGTCGCGCGTGTGCGAGAGATCCGGTCGCTCCGTCCCTTGAGCGGGCCAGCGGTTGGAAATCCGGTCCACGTAGGCGCGGTACGCCACGATCAAATCAGCCATCGTGTCGCCACCAAATTTCTCCAAACACGCATCCGCCAAAACGATGGCAGCCATTGCCTCAGCGATAACACCGACCGCGGGCACGGCCGTGGTGTCGGAGCGCTCAGATTGGGCTTTTGCGGCCTTGCCCGTCTCGACGTTCACCGTGTTCAGCGGGCGCATCAGCGTGGAGATGGGCTTTTTGGCGGCTCTCAACACGATGGGCTCACCGGTCGTTACACCCCCCTCGAGACCACCAGCTCGATTCGACGTACGCGCCACGCCGCCGGAACGAGGTCCGCCGCCCCATTGCATCTCGTCATGAACTTCTGACCCGGGGCGTCGAGCACCTTCAAATCCCAAACCTATTTCCACTCCCTTAATCGCGGGTATCGACATCAGCGCCTGCGCGAGACGCCCGTCGAGTTTACGGTCCCAGGACACGTGCGACCCCAATCCCGCGACGACACCTCTCACAACGATCTCTACGATTCCGCCGAGCGTGTTGCCCGTGGATTTCGCGTGGTCAATCTCCTGAATCATCGACTGCGTTGCCACGGGGTCCAGGCAACGCGTTTCCGAGATATCAGCTGATGCGTTGAGTGGCAGGGGTAATTCTGAAGGTACGCTGGCACGTATTGAACCAAGCTCGACGACGTGACTTCCAATCTCAACATCGAGTGCTTTGAGGAGTTGGCGACACACGGCACCACACGCCACACGGGCCGCCGTTTCGCGAGCGCTGGCACGCTCGAGGATATCTCGTGCATCCGTGCGATCGTACTTGAGGATTCCAACCATGTCGACATGGCCGGGTCTTGGCCGCGTCAAACGTCTGCGGCGAGGTGCCGCCTGGGGCGGATCCGGATCGGGTGACATGACATCCGCCCAATTGTCCCAATCCCTATTCA
>JAZDDD010000129.1:0-2209 GCA_036679545.1 Gemmatimonadota bacterium
TGAGTTCAGCATGACCGGTGCGTCCGGGACATTGACAATTGATGTGACTGCAAGTATGCAGGCTTGGTCAAACGGCGAAGCTAATTATGGCTGGGTTTTTCTGTGTGGGACAAACACCGCTGATGGTTGGGGGTTTGCCTCATCTGAGAAACCGACAATCCAAGATCGGCCAAAACTCAATGTTATTCCTGAACCGACGTGTCTTTCCCTAATGGTCGTGGGAGGATTCCTCGTGCTTCGACGTTTCTCCGGGACCGCGGGACTGTACACCCACCAAGCGCGGCTCAAGCCTTGCGTTCGCACATCCGTCGCGTAGATTGCGAATCGGCGGCGACGGCGTGTTCAACGCCTGGCTGGACAACTTCGTCACCTACGTCAATGCCGGAAGGAAGATGCAGACTTAGAGGCCCTTCGGGCTCCCTCCTGTTCACGCGCCCGCCCCCTGTGGTCTTGCTCAACATGCCGCTTGAGACTATGATTTATGCGCAAAGGTGGGTGACGGGCGGTGCGGAACTCGCCGTACCAAGCTACGCGGCACAGAAGTTGGTGAGATGGGTATGAAAGGTTTTTCGAGAATCACGCTTGACCCTCAAGTGATGGGCGGCAAGCCTTGCATCCGCGGCCTGCGGGTGACGGTGGGTACTATCGTAGGGTTATTCTCCGCCGGGCGTTCCACGGAAGAGATTCTAGTGCTTTGTCACAGATAATGTTTCGGGTTATCCTACCTTCTTGTTCTTGGCGTTTTGGAAGACAAGGAGGTTTCCCGATGCAGAAGAAGTACATTGTTCGATTGAGTGATGAAGAGCGCGATATCTTGAAAGAGGTGGTCAGGAAACTCAAAGGGACTGGCCAGAAGGTTCGTCGTGCCCAGGTGCTGCTCAAGGCGGATGCAAACGGACCAGGCTGGACCGACGATAGAATTGCCGATGCCTTCTCTTGCCGGACCCGGACGGTGGAGAAGCTTCGTCGGCGTTTGGTTGAATGCGGTTTTGACCAGGCGCTGGATGGGAAAAAACGGGCGACGCCACCAACGGAAAAGATTCTGGATGGCAATCAGGAGTCCCAGATCATCGCCATGCGACTTGGCCCGCCGCCGAAAGGCTACGCGAATTGGACCTTGCGGCTCTTGGCCCGCAAGGTTGTGGAGTTGGAAATTGCCGATACGGTCAGCCACGAAACCGTTCGGCGTACGCTTAAAAAAACGGTATGACCAACCGCAAGATGGAATACTGGGTCATTCCACCACAAGCCGATGCGGAGTTTACGGCGAGCATGGAAGAGGTGCTTGATACGTACGAAAGGCCCTACAATGCAGACATTCCGGTGCTTTGCATGGATGAACAACCGGTTCAGTTGGTCAAGGAGGTACGGGATCCAATCGAGCCAACGCTTCATCACGGTAAGCGCGTGGACTACGAGTACGAGCGTGCTGGAACAGCCAACATCTTCATGTTCACCGAACCTCTGGCGGGTTGGCGAGAGGTTGCCGTGCGGGATCGAAAGACCAAGATGGATTGGGCCATCGAAATGGCCCGCCTGCTTGAAGGGCGGTATGCCGGCGCCGAGAAAGTGATCGTTGTTTGTGACAACCTCAACACGCACACCCGAGGCGCATTCTACGAGGCCTTTGATCCCGAGCGGGCAAGGCGGTTGGTGCGACACATTGAGTTCTGCTATACACCGAAACATGGCAGTTGGCTGAACATCGCGGAGAATGAACTGAGTTCGGTAACCCGCCAGTGTGTAGCCGGACGGCGAATCGGCGACGTCGAAACGCTTCGCGAAGAAACGGCAGCATGGTCAACGGATGTTAACGCAACCCAACGAGGCGTTGATTGGCAAATGAGAATCAAAGACGCGAGGTGCAAACTGAAGTCCGTGTACCCGAATATTAAGACGTGACAAAGCACTAGTTTCGAACGGAGGGCAGTTGCGGGAGCCAGCAGACAGGCGGAATTCCAGCGGATAATTCTCCGGGCGGAACAGATGAAGGCCGAGTGGATTGAACAGGTGGCGTAACCGAGATAACGCATCGACGCGGTTGGTGAGTAGCGAGCCCCCGACCTTCGGGAGCATGGCTCCGGTTCGCCTGCGGAACCGCGTGACTACGAAGCAACGGATTTCGCCCGCGATTTCGAACTCTTTTTCTGCACTACATTTCGGGGCAATTCGGGACTACAAAGGGCGATTCGTTGTCCCGCTGACTTTC
>JAZDDD010000013.1:0-8767 GCA_036679545.1 Gemmatimonadota bacterium
GTGGCCATTCCCTGCAAATCTGGGCGAGTTGTTGACAGGATTCGAGCAAGTGGTTGTACCCGAAATGAACATGGGTCAGTTGGTGAAGATTCTACGGAGCGAGTACCTCATTCCGGCTGAACCACTGACAAAGGTGACCGGCAAGCCGTTCAAGGTCTCAGAAATCTTAGAAACAATTCGTTCCAAGTCGGGGAATTGAGCATGACTGTCGCCACAAATGAGAAAAAAACCGCAAAGGATTTCGCTTCTGATCAGGAAGTGCGTTGGTGCCCCGGTTGTGGTGACTACGCCATTCTCAAGTGCATGCAGCGAACGTTGGCCGATCTCCAGGTGGAAAGCCACAACACGGTTTTCGTTTCCGGGATTGGATGTGCCGCGCGTTTTCCGTATTACATGTCAACGTATGGGTTTCATACCATCCATGGTCGCGCCCCCGCGTTCGCTACCGGTATAAAAACCGCCAACCCTGAGTTGGACGTCTGGATCATCACCGGCGACGGTGACGCGCTCAGCATTGGCGGCAACCACTTGATTCACGTCCTGCGCCGCAACGTGGATGTGCAAATCATTCTCTTCAACAATGAAATCTACGGTCTAACAAAAGGTCAGTACTCCCCAACATCTCGCCGTGGCACGCGGTCACCATCTACCCCAAAAGGTTCCGTAGAGTCCCCGATTTCGGCCACCCATCTCGCACTCGGAGCGGGAGCGCGTTTCGAGTCCCCGATTTCGGCCACCCATCTCGCACTCGGAGCGGGAGCGCGTTTCGTTGCGCGTTCTATCGACACCTCGCAAAAACATCTGGCGCAAACGCTTACACGGGCTCACACGCACCGCGGCGCTTCATTTGTCGAAGTCTTCCAGAACTGCGTCGTGTTTAACGACAAGGCATTCGCGCATTTTACCGATAAACCGGTCGCCGGAAACAACCAGCTTCATCTCGAGCACGGCAAACCGATGCTCTTTGGAGCAGACAATTCGAGGGGCGTTCGCTTACGAGAAGGATCCAATCTCGCGTTAGAAGCCGTCACCATAGGAGAAAACGGTGTCACCGAAGCGGACGTACTGGTTCACGACGAGAAAAGCCGGATCATGGCCACACTCATTGCTTCACTCGAGCCACCGGAGTTCCCGGTCGCGGTCGGCGTACTGTATTGCGATCCCAAGCCCAGCTTCGGAGACGAACTGACGCAGCAGGCCGAGCCAACGTCCAAGAGGAGTAGGGCTGACATCCAGAGCCTGTTGGAATCGGGCCGGACGTGGACGGTGGCGGGCTAACCCTGCGTCTGCCCTTTCGTGAAACCCGCAAGGCGCTTTGTTTCGTACTGAGATAAAAGGGAGGACAGTCATGTTCGGTTTTTTGATAGCCGCTGCCGTCGCTGGTGGCGGATCGCTATTCGGGTTCATCAAAACCCGTAGTTTTGTTCGGGAGCGGCTCCGCTTCGTCGAAACCGCCCACAAACCGGCCACACCGCTCGTAGCTGGCGCCGTCGCGGCACTGGCGGCTTCACCTCTTGCATTACTTCCGTTTATCGGGGTTCCAACCGCCATTTTATTCGGCGTCGGAATCGCGGCGGGTGTGTCTGCCGGATCCCGAGATTCGAGAAGTCTGCCCAGCTCCTAAGAACACCAGCTGGAAAGTATCCAACGGGCTGGCACGGTTGTCCCTCGCTCCCAGCCGGTTCGGTGAACCACCCCGCGGTGGGCGCAAGGGACCGTGCCCAACCGTGACGGGGCCTTGTTATCGAATTGCGAGATTCGAAAGAGGCAAATAAGAGTTTATCATCAAATCGATTTGATCTCCGTGGCCCAAGCGAACGATTTCCGTGGTATAGCTGACCGAAGAACCGATCAACTCCACGCGAAGGCGAAAATCAGTCGCCCCGGAGCCAATCCCGGCGGGGATGCGTAGCCTCGCAGTGGTGAAACTCGTAACCGACCCCAGTCGGAATTTGGAACCCCCTCGGACCAGGTAGACCTTGATGTCCGCCCAATTGTGATTGGTGACGATAACTGTCGCTTCATTACCTGGTGCAACGGCACGGCCCGGATACGAACCGGTTGAGCCGCACGACAATGCGCCTGAGACAATGAACAAACACAGCGCCGCTCGAAGTAATGTGCGGGTTGTAAACATGGGGAACCTTCCTCACCGCCATTTGGCGGCGGTGCAACGAATGCGTGGCGTCCTTACCACTTCTATTCGTTATCGGAGAGGTCCAGAGGTTCCTTGATGCTAGGTAATTACGGGCAGGATTCAGAGCGATTCCATCAATCTGGCAATGTCATTCGCATCGTTATAGACGTGCGGGGAAATACGGACAGCGTCCCCACGTAGTGATACAAAGACACCTTGCGATTCGAGCTTGTTCTTCAGCTGTTGCGTATCGGACGTCGGTGGTACGCGGATGCCGAATAGGTGGGGGGCGCGTAGTTGGTCTGTCTCTACGCCATAGCCACGACTTTTAACAAACGGGAATAGGTCCTGCGTAAGGGCCCGCGTATAGGCCGTGGTGTTCACAACGCCCCAATCCAACACCTGTTCCAGCGATGCGGCGAGCATGGGAATCAGCGCAAAGTTGCTATTTTCGCCCACGTCGAATCGCACAGCACCCGGACGGTACTCACCCTGATAGTCAACGAGACCGTTAAAATCTTCACTTCCCGCACGGCCGATCCAAGTTTCTTCGAGAGGAACCCCATCTAAAAACCTATCACCAAAGTAGGCAACACCGGTCGCATACGGACCCATCAGCCATTTGTAACTGGCACATACGAGGGCGTCGGGTTTGATGACTGCGGCATCAAACGGAAACGCTCCCACCGATTGGGTACCGTCGATCACGAACATTGCTCCGACGTCACGTGCCCGTGCTCCCACCGCCAGGAGATCAAAGATGGTCCCATCTGTCCAATGAACGTGCGGCATGGCCACCAAAGCCGTTTTGCGATCGATGGCCTCAAGGATGTGCTGGTTCCAACTGGCCCCGCGATTCACGTTCCCAACCAGCGGAGCCACAACCCTGAGTTCGGCGCCACGCTCGGCACACAATCGTTTCCAAGTGTACACATTGGATGGAAACTGGTGTTGTACGGCAACGATGTTTTGACCACCGGAGATCGGTGTATTCTTGGCCACAACGGCCATCCCGTAGGATACGGCGGGCACCAGATGACGGACCCGATCGACATCAGAAAAAAAATCACGAGGTGCAATCGATGACGGGACGCACTTCCGGCGCATTGCTTCGATGCCGGCCGCAACGACACGCTCCGACAGAGGAGACATGTACGCGCAGTTGAGATAGTGGGTATCACGCGGAATCGTGAAGTGTTCTCGCTGACATTCCATGGAGGGAGAGTGACATTGAGACCGACGTGCCGCAAGCACCGGGAAAACTAGGCGCCAGCAGGCCAGAGACATTGTAGATTGTGCCCTATCATCCTCACACCGCTTACAACACGAGTTATGACAATATCACGATGGTACATGTGTGCCCTACTCCTTGTGGTCAACGCTACGACCATATCGGCGCAAGGATTCCAGTCCGATAAGATTCGCGGCCGGTTGCTTTTCGACTTCGGTCCCACCGTCAACCGGATCGAGGGTATTCCACTGTTTGTGGGTGCGGCCATTCAAACGATCGCGGATCGACCGTTTTTCATTGAGGCACGCACAATCGTCCGCGTCGAGGACGGTATTCCCGCGGAGTTGGATCGTGTTGGGTTTCGGGCCCGGCTTGAAAAGGCTCTAGCGGATCACCAAGCGTTCAGCGTAGGACTGGCAGGGTGGTCGGAAGTCAGTTGGATCGAGGAGCGCGGTCTGTCGAACCTCGAATCGTCGCTTGCTACACTGGTGTTCAAAGACGACCGGCGGGACTACTACGAGGGGATGGGCTTTGCGGCGTACGGTCGTGTCAGTCCAGCGGGCTCGCCCTACCGTGGAGTCCTACAATATCAATTCGAACGCTCCACGCCGTTGAGTGTTGGCGCCGTATCGTCCCTGTTGCGCAACGATAGGAGCTGGCCGTTGCAACCGCTCGCCAGCGAAGGCGATCTACATTCGCTGACCGGTCTCTTTGAATTTGACAACAGACCCTCCACCCCGGACGGGCCTTTCAGCGGATGGTTCGTGCGGGTCCGGGCCACAAAAGGTATTGGAGGGTCGTTGGCAACAATTCCGGTCACCGATCAAAACAACGTCGTAGTCACGAACATACCGAATCCTGACAGGGGCCTCGCCACCGGCACCATCGACATTCGTCGTTACAACGCACTTGGGGATCTCTCAATCAATCTTCGTGTCACCGCAAGCGGATCCCTGAAGGATCGGGCACTGCCGCCACAGTTCCAGTACTCACCCGGTGGCACGGGCACGGTGCCCGGATACGATCTCCATGAATTGGACTGCGGGGCCCGGAGCCAAAACACGCTTGTCATTCCGGTGCGACCCACGTTGGCCGTGGGATTTTACCGTTATTACGGCTGCGATCGATTCGTGCTTGCCCAAGCCGAGATCATTGGCTATTTCGGTTTCCGGATCGCGACCGGCGAAAACCGTAGCGTGTGGGATGGTCCGTCTAACCTCCGGGTGGCATTAGAGCCCCGTTGGGTTTTGTTCACGAACACCGCCCGCGGTTGGACCCTACAGGATCAAACGGTTCCGTTCGCCACGAACACGGATTGGATTCAGGACGTTGGGGCCGGCATCCTATTCGGAAACATTGGCGTGTACGGTGCGTATCCATTGACCGGTAACAATAAGAAGATCAAGGCGGCATTTCGACTGCAGCGTCGTTTCTGACAAAAGAAGCCCTCAATTTTAAACGCGTAAAACCCGATGACTATGAAAACGATTAACCGCAGAGTCTTTATGGCAGCGTTCTCCGGTGTGGCCGCAGGAGGAACGGCCCTTCCGGCCGCCCTGTGGTCCGACTACCAACAAGAGGGTCGGATTACCAAAGAGATGATCGCCAGCGCCGAGGCAATCGCCGGTCTGGAGTTCACCGACGAAGAACGTGAGCTGATGCTCAACAGCGTCAATCGCAACCTTGGGGCTTACGAACAGCTACGGTCTTTCGACATCCCAAACAGCGTCCACCCAGCCGTCATGTTCGATCCGGTCCTTCCCGGGCGACATTTCCCCGCTGAACCTCAGCGCCTGAACTACCTTCGTCCTCAAAGCGCACGACGCCCCGACAATCTCGAAGAGTTGGCATTTCGCCCAGTGACCGATTTGGCGGAGTTGATTCGCACCCGCCGAGTATCGTCCGTCGAACTGACGGATATGTACCTGCGGCGTTTGCGGACACACGGTCCAACGCTCGAATGCGTCATAACATTGACCGATGAGCTGGCAATGCGGCAAGCTCGCCGTGCGGATGCTGAGCTTGCCGTGGGTCGCTATCGTGGCCCGTTACACGGTATCCCCTGGGGCGCGAAGGATCTCCTCACCGAGGACTCCTACCGAACAACGTGGGGCGCCAAACCGTACGAGACACAAATTTTGGATCAGGACGCCACCGTGGTTTCGAGGCTCGAACAAGCTGGCGCGGTCCTCGTCGCAAAGCTCACCCTCGGTGCGCTCGCGCAAGGCGATCGGTGGTATGGCGGTCAGACAAAAAACCCATGGAATCTCGAACAGGGTTCAAGCGGGTCCTCCGCGGGATCGGCATCGGCCACGGTAGCCGGTTTGGTCGGATTTGCCATCGGGAGCGAAACGTTAGGTTCGATTGTTTCGCCATCGACACGTTGTGGTGCGAGCGGTCTGCGTCCAACGTACGGTCGTGTCAGTCGCAGCGGAGCGATGGCGTTGTCATGGTCGATGGACAAATTGGGCCCGCTCTGCCGTAGCGCACAGGACTGTGCGATTGTGCTTCATGCCATTCAAGGAGCCGATGGAAGAGATCCCACCGCGCGCAACGTCGCATTCGACTACGACGCCAATCGTCCTTTGTCATCGCTGCGGATCGGTTACCTGCGTTCCGCGTTCGAGCGGGAGCGTGAGGACGCCGAGTCAGCCACGTTTGATAATCAGGTACTGGATGTCCTCCGTGGTCTTGGCGTGGAACTCGTACCGATGTCAATTCCGACGAACGATGACGCACCAATCAACGCCATGAGAATCATCTTGAGCGCGGAGGCCGGGGCGGCTTTCGACCAACTCACGCGAAGCGGTCGCGACGACCTCCTCGTTCGCCAGACCGAGAGGGCGTGGCCAACAACATTCCGCGTGGCCCGCACCATTCCAGCCGTGGAGTACTTGCAGGCAAACCGGGTCCGCACCGTTGCCATGGGGATGTTAGAGAGTCAGCTCGAAGGGATCGACGCGTTCGTTGCGCCATCGTTTGGCGGCACGACCCTACTGCTGACCAACCTCACCGGGCACCCGGCCGTAGTAGTTCCCAATGGATATCGGCAGGATGGCACGCCAACCAGCATCTCGTTCATCGGAGCGCTGTTCGGCGATGCGGAGGCGTTGATGGTGGCAACGGCATACCAGGGAGCTACTGATTTTCACCGCCGCCGACCACCACTTTTTAGCTAGATTACCAAATCAACAACCGTGAAAGCGCCAATCACACATGTTTGAAATCGGATTCTTGAACGTCGCCTGGTGGGCTCCCGTGCTGTACTTCGTGATCGCGGGCCATGTGACGAACGTATCGACAACAATCTTTCTTCACAGAGCTATGACCCATCGCGGCGTGCAACTCCGCGGATTGATCTCGTTTCCAATGCGTCTGTGGCTCTGGTTGTCTACGGGTATCGTGACAAAAGGGTGGGTTGCGTGTCATCGGCGTCATCATGCATTTGCGGACCGCGAAGGCGATCCGCACAGTCCGGTCATCGAAGGCCTCAGCCGAATTTTGTTTGGCGGTTGGTTGTACTACCATAAGGCGGCAAACAATCCTGAGATCGTGGACAAGTATGGAAAGGACACACCTGACGACTGGTGGGAGCGCAACGTGTTCACACGGTTTAGCTACTCCGGATTGATCCTTATTCTGGCGCTCAACATCGCCATGTTCGGTGTGGCGTGGGGGATTGGTATTTGGGTGGCGCAAATAGTCTGGATGCCCATTCTGGGCGGCGTGGTCAACGGCATCGGACACGCGTGGGGGTACAAAAACTACGAAAACAAAGACAGCAGCAAGAACTTCTTTCCGTTTGGTCTGATATTCGGTGGCGAAGAGTTGCACAACAACCATCACGCAGACCCTCGCTCGGCAAAATTTCGGCGGCGCTGGTTCGAGCTTGATGTTGGCTGGATCTACATAACGCTTCTTTCTCGACTTGGATTAGCAGAAATTACCTACGCGGCTAAATGACCCATCACAACATCATAAATTTATGGGTCCGTCGCCATCGCCACGGTTGATGTGGGACAACCCCAATATCGTTTCGAGAGGTCCCAACACCTGCGCCAACGTCTTTGAGGTTGTGAAAATAAAATTGGATGGCCCCTCCAGATAACCCAAGCGTGCAAGGCCACCGCACCACGCGTCGTGTGATTGATTCGAGATAATCAAATCAACGCCAGCGTCAGTCAAGAAACGATCCGCAGCGCAAAGAACGGCAGAAGCATCCCCAATAGAGGCAAAACAGTCCGCTATTGAGCCAAGTCGCATAGCCCCAAACTGTTTGTGGGTCGTCATCTGCGTGTCGAGCACAACCACCCATCCAAGAATACGACCGTCGCGGGAGACCTTGAGCCGTTGGTACCTATCACTACTCGTTGGGTAGAGGACATTGAGCACGCCACTGTCACGAACCGCCGCAAAGCGATAGCCGGCCTTGCCAAGCTCCCAGACCTCGTCCGCCCACGAATCGAAGTCTGGCACAACCTCTACGACAAGACCCCGCATTTCCGGTGTGCGACGACGTTTAACTATTGCCAGCACCTTGGTTCCCAACCATCCTGCACCGGAAAACGCAAGGGCGTCGAGGACGATACGACGAACCGGTGTGCTGCGCTGGTGAATGATGTTGCGCAGGAACTTGGTTGGGTGCAACACGCGGAAAAAAAATGGCACCGGGATCAACGACCAACCAACACCTTTCATCACACGAGCCGACGGCGCCTCCATGCTTCCCATCCCAAGGTCAAACAAAAAGCGTTTGCGTTTCTGTGCGTCCAGGATCATCGATACACCAAGCATCCCGAATCGCCTATCGACGATGCCCTCAGATACGGGCAATGAGTAGTTCGCGACAGAGATCACTTCGTCCAGGACGAGGAAATCTTGGTGTTTCAGTACGTACGCCCCGTGTACACCGCCATCCTCATCCACCGCCACAAAATCTTCGATATACAGCGATGCGTGGGTTGCCAAGTCGCCCCGAAGCGACGTTTCTGGGTACTGCCATTCGGAGCCACCGGCGGTGAGCCGCGTGTTAAACGCGCGCACGGCAGGGTCGTATTCCGTCGTGAACGGTAGAAATTTTGTCCGCATTTTGTAGAGTTTGAACTCCCTCGGAGTCTTAGCTAGGCGTGCTACTTTTCACGAAGTAGTCGAGCAGTTCGCCCATCACGGCAAGTTGACTCAAATCCGTGTCGGCCAGGTCGAACTCTTGTCCAGTCTGCTCCGAAAGGAAAAGGAGGAGTTCAAGGAATCCAATCGAGTCGATCTGACCGGTTTCAAACAGGTTGTGGCTGTCGTCGAGTTGGGACAACGTTCCATTTCCGTTATTGCGATCTGCCAGAAATCCCAACACCGCCGAGCGAAGTTCATCTTTGGTTGGCAACGGCACTCGTCAACTCCTC
>JAZDDD010000130.1:0-5374 GCA_036679545.1 Gemmatimonadota bacterium
ATGGTCGTAATGCAGAACGTCTCGTCGGCGTCTCTTTCCTACCGCCCTTCTGCCCTACCGTCCTACCGTCTTCCGTCCTTCCGCCGCCCCATCAGACGGTTCAGCCACAAAGACGAGATCGCCCAAACCAGACGACACTCCCCGCTTGCCATAGAACTCTGAGATGATCGATTCGCGAACGTGATCGACCCACTCCGAACGGCACAAACCTACGACACATCCACCAAAACCGGCTCCGGTGAGACGAGCCCCATCACAGCCGGCGGCGATCATAATATCGACCAAGTTGTCGAGCGCGGGTACACTCACAGCAAAGTCGTCGCGGAGACTGGTGTGGGACGCGATCATGAGTTTACCGAAACGCGTACGATCGCCCTCACGCATGGCCTGCGTCGCGCTCTCAACACGGTTGGCCTCGGTCACCGTGTGTCGGAATCGGGAGAACAAACCGACGGATAGTTCGCGTTTGGCCGTGCGTAACAACGCCTCCGCACCGTATGCCGCGAGTGCGGTGGGATAGTCGCACACCGTCGGCGCGTCGGCACCGCGGAGACTATGGGACACACGCGTCAATCCCAATCGACAATCATTGACCCGTTGATTGTATTCGTCTTGCACGGCAGCGGCCTTCTCAGCTCTCACTAAGCTGTGAGCCACGATGAACCGCCACCTCACCGGAACGTTCACTCTCTGCACACGCAGGGGCGCAAAATCAATTCGCAACGCAGCACCCTCCTTACCTCCAAGACACACAGCCTGGTCCATTCCCCCACCCTGTGTACCGACAAAACGTTCCGCCCGTGTCATCAACTCGGCCATTGTCGCAACCGGTAGCGATAACGAATTGGCACAACACGCGGCAAGACCAGACGCAACGACCAACGCAGACGAGGACGACAGTCCTGCCGCGACGGGAATGTCGCTCGACACCAACGCGTCAAAACCAACATGGACACCCCGGTCTTCCGTCAACGCACCTGCGCCCGCTCTTACATAATTCCCCCACGCCCCAGCCACACCCGGGATTATTTTGCCATCCAGCTTGAATTCAACACCGCCAAACGCGGAGTCCACATTCGCTACGCGAACCAGATCGTCCGCGCGTGTACGGCCAACGATCGTGACACTTCGTTGAATGGCCATTGGAAAGACTGGCAGGTTGTTGTAGTCGGTATGATCGCCAATCAGGTTTACACGACCCGGTGCCCGGATGAGCCATTCCGCCTGGCCACCAAAAATATTCGCAAAGTCCGAGGATAGGTTTGGCTTGTTCACGTTTCCGTCAGCGCCTGGTTTAAGATGGCCACATGATCCTTGAAGAAAACGTGATGGCGTACGTTTCAACAGCAAGCATCCTCGTGCCGACACATTCGCTATGACTCAAGGGGATCGCAAAGCTGCCGATAACGGATTCGTGTACTTTGGCTAGGGGAACCAGTCCATGCTACAAGCCATCGGATCTAACATCCCAATCGGTTTTGTTCGACCGCCCGGTCACGTTGCGGTGGAATCGGCCGCCACGGTGCATCCACCCGGCGGCGGCGATGATCACACCCAACCAGCAAGCACGCCGTTGGATGACGCGGGGGCAAGATCGACCGCAACCGGAGAAGATGACGAGCCAGGTGGGCCATCGCAAAGTCCCGGCAAGAACCTGACGGAGGAAGAACAACAGCACGTTGCCAAGTTGAAAACACGTGACCGTGAAGTGCGTGCACACGAGATGGCGCACAAGGCTGCAGCCGGACAATACGGCGGGTCCGTCTCCTACGATTATCAAGCTGGGCCGGACGGGAATCGGTACGCCGTCGGCGGTGAAGTCTCCATTGATGCATCGGCGGTTCCGGGCGATCCTGAGGCGACAATCCAAAAGATGCGCATCATCGCCCGGGCGGCACTTGCACCGGCGGAACCATCTGGTCAAGATCGCGCAGTCGCCGCACAAGCCCAGCAAGCGGCCGCCCAAGCCAAACGCGACCTGCTAACCGACCAATTCAGCGCGGGGCAGGACAAAACTAAAGGTGAGGAGCAATTTGATGCCGCGCCCATGGTGGGCAAAACCATCGATACAACCGTGTGAGCAAACGCGGAACAAACACCTCAGTTACCGAGCGCGGCAACCAACCGGCCGAGCGCGCCGTCCATTGACGATTCAATGACACGCGCTTCCTCAGTACTGAGCCCCCAACCACAACCCCGTATGCACACCGCCCGTCGCCCGTCGTCCAGGGAAATGGCTTTCAACTCAATCACCCCGTTGATTTCCTCCCATGACAATGCAATTTCGCGTGGCGTTTCGGTGAGGACTGCCCCGCTGATTGTGCGGCCATCACGGAGCACCAGTCGCACTGACGGTTTACCGTTTATCACGGCCCCTTCGTTGGTCAGCCATTGGGCCAACTTAAAACCGTCGCTATAAAACGGAGCTAGGTTTTCGTATTCAAAGTCTGCCTCACGAATGGCGAAGAAACTCTTGCGTGTCTCCCCAAAATGATTCTCGACATAATATTTCAACACACCCAACGTCATTTGCCAACCGGACTCAATACCGGCGATTTCATCTCGGTGACCTGAGTCATCATTCAGGCCGGAATTGGTCACGCGCACGACGGTTTCGCCCGGTACCTCTTCGATCGTGATCTCCACCATGATGGGAGAAGCAGGAGATTCAGGGCCCAGCACCAGCCGTTCGCCTTTTTCGGCGAACAGCACCTTGTGGTTCACCTCCATATCGAATCGGTCAAACTTCCATGTCATCGTGCGACCCACCTCGGCCTCGCCTTCGGCGCGGTCCGGAAACCATTGCGCTAAATAATCGGGGTTGGCCCACGCATCCCACACCCGACCGCCGGACGCCTTTGTCCGCATCGTGGCCCGAACGATGCGGCCGCGATGCGTCAGTTCACTCATCATTGCCCCCCAATGCCCGCCGAACGGTATCCACGACTTCCTCAATGGTGAACGGTTTTGAGATGGTCCCAACCGCGCCAAGTTTCTCGGCATCCGATAAGATGGCTTCGGTGCGAGCCCATCCACCACCGGACATGACAATCACCCGTGCGTTGGGAAACTCCGACAACATGCGTATCGTACCCTCCAAACCATCGCCCTCCGGCATGTACACGTCCGTCAACACCAAGTCTGGCTTGGACGTCCGATACGCCTCAAGCCCACGTTGGCTACTATTGGCTTCGGCCACGTCATACCCGGCCGTTTCGAGCGTCTTCCTCAACGCCCGTCGTAAGCCTGAGTCGTCGTCAATAATCAGTATGCGGGACATATCCCCCCCAGCTCACACACATGTAATATGAGACGCATGCGCTCTGCGCAGTACTCCTATCAACCGGTACTCCCGAAACCGCCAACCCGATCGCCAACCGGTGCAACACGGCCCTCCTGCCACAACGGAGCTTCGTAACGCGCCATAACAGCCTGGGCAACCCTGTCGCCGTGCCGAATCGCGGTTTCGCCCGGTGCGCCGGCTCGAATCATCACCATCCACTCGTCAGGATAATCCGCATCGATCGTCCCGGGCGCGTTGGGCAGCGTCAGGCCGCGCTTGAATGCCCAAGACGAACGCATCCGGATTTGCGCTTCGAAACCATTGGGAAGCATGGCTTTGAAACCCAAAGGCAACAAGGCAACCTCCCCGGCCCGCAATACCAAACTGGCATCGTCCACGGCACCGCACTGCCGCCGCTCGGAATCGCCGCTCACGGAACAGACAGACACCTCCCTGCCCTTCAGATAGGCAAACAAATCGTGACCAGCCGATTCTTTTGTGGCGCGCACGGGAACACGCGCGTCCCTAAACAACCGCTCGTACACAATGACGGGCCCGTTCATTGAGGGGCATTCAAATTTGATTCTTCAAAACGAAGGCTGACCGCACCGGTACTCCTGTCAATGTCCCCGCCGATGTCGCGGAACATGGCCCATCGACCGTCCGACGCCTGGACCCGCACGGTACTGTTTTGATAGAGCGGATAATAACCCACCATAGCCCGCGTCATTCCAGGCATCACCGTACAATCACAGGACAGCGAACCGGAGAGTCCGTAGTTCACGATGATCTCGAGCGGTTGTTGCGTCATATTAGTAATTAGGGGGGAGAAAAATGCGCTGTCTCTTGTGGATACAGTGGCCGTTACGGTTTGTCGTCCGCTGGCACCCTCTGCAGCGAAAGCGCCATGAAGCTCCACACCCATCGGGCGACCGGCCGGTGTTTCGGGTCTGACGACCTGCCAGTTTACCGAGAACGGTTGGCCCCGAGAGACGGCCAGTTCGACTTGGTCACCCGCGTCCACGGTTTGCTCCGCCGCACCCGTCACCGAAATCCGAACCGGAGTCTGTAACTCGTTGCGGAACGTTAGCGTGGTGTTAAGGAAACTTCTGGCACCGAAGAATCCGCCAACAGCGAGCAAGACGAGCATGCCAACATTACGCAAGACGTGCGACCCTTTTCCTGTTGAGACCGTGGTCGCCGCAGCGGAGAAGCGCTGCATGGTAGGGACGATCTCGGTAGCATCCGAATGAATGGAACGGGCCACAAGTTCCGCACTGACCGATGCCGTTTCGTTGGAGTCACGACCGGCGTCCAAAGCTTCGAGCACCGCGACGGCAGATTGGTAACGACTCGCTGGCGTCTTTTGCAGACACCGAACGATGACGTCGGAAAGCCATACCGGAATCTGCGCATTGCGTGTGATCGGTGCCGGTGGCGCCTCCGTTATGTGTTTCGCGACAATCTCCTGCGACGTATCTCCATCAAATGGTGGTGAGCCGGTCACCATTTGAAACAGCACGGCACCCAGCGAATATAAATCCGATCGACCGTCGAGATTGGTTTCGCCCAGGGCTTGCTCCGGACTCATGTACTGGGGTGTCCCAACCACGAATCCAGTTTGCGTGAGACCCTTGTCGCCATCCACCTGTTTCGCAATTCCAAAATCGACCAACAACGGACGTTGCGTGGTCACGTCAATCATGATGTTGTCCGGCTTGATGTCACGGTGGACAAGCCCGCGTTCATGGGCGTGTTGGAGGGCCTCCAAAATCGGTCGGATGATGTCCAACGACCGGTCGATACCAAAGTCAGGTGTTGCGCGCAAATGGTCACCCAACGATTTCCCCTCGACGAACGGCATGGCGTAGTACACCAGGCCTTCGCCTTGGCCGACGAAATGAATGGGAAGAATGTTCGGGTGATTGAGACGGGCGACGGCTCGTGCTTCATGCCGGAAGCGTTCGAGCATACCGGAGGTCCAGGCGACATCCGGTCGTAGGACCTTGATAGCCAAACTACGCTGGAGTTCTTGGTCCCACACCTCAAACACCTCCGCAAAGCCGCCACGGCCCAAAAGCCGACGCACTT
>JAZDDD010000130.1:5380-9958 GCA_036679545.1 Gemmatimonadota bacterium
TCGTAGTGGTCTCCGAGGGCTCGGCCAAGCCGAACCTCTAAGGGAGTGTTGGGATCGTGTGTGGGGGCGCCCATGAATTTGAGTAATATCGAGGCGGGCGGCGGCCGAAGAAAGGGGCCCGTGTGATCTTGGTTACCGCGTTCTCCAGCCCCAATGCACCACCTTGGCGAAATCATTCCCGAGATCAGGTGCCAGGATGCTTCCGTTTCGACCCACTGCCCTCTCCCTTCTTGCTGCCGTCGTTGTATCCGGGTGTTCGAGCCAAGCCACCTCACGCCCGACCGGTACCGACATCGCATCCCCGACAGATAGAGCTTCTGATGGCCTGCTCTATAATCCGATTCTGCAGAATGTTGTTGACCTGCAGCTGAATCGCGATGCTGAGGGCTTGGTCATCTATCTCTCTCACAGCGATCCGCTGGTGAGGGCAAGGGCTGCATTTGCCGCTGCTTCGATTCAATCCGCCCTACTCACGCCGTACTTGACAGATCTCTTAACCGACCCCGATCCCCGCGTCCGCGCTGATGCGGCGTTCGCGCTCGGTCAAACCGGTGATTCCACCGTGGGCAAGGAATTGACGGCTGCATTGTGGCGCGAACGCGAAATCGTTGCGCAAGCACGCATCATTGAGGCCATTGGGAAAACAGCACCGGAAAACATATTGACTGAGCTGATCACAATGGAAGCTCATTCGATATCCGAGCAAGAAGTCGCCCTGGCAATCGCGCGTTTCGGCAGTCGTGACATCCACACACCGCAAAGCGTTGAATGGGTTGCACGCCGGTTGACACACCCCAATGCCGACCTCCGAATGAATGCGTCATTTTACTTTGGGATCACATCGTCTTCACGCCCTTGGGCGTTGCACGCCGCGTACGTTCGCGATGCAATTGAAGACTATGGGATCGATGAACCGGCCGCCATGCACGTGGCCACCGGCCTGGGGAGGTTCCACGGGGCGGACGGCAGACTGATGCTGACACGTCTGTCAGACGCCGTCGATTGGAGAGTCCGGACAAACACTGCGCTAGCGTTGGCGCCTCTGTCTTCAGACCCACGAGTGCTCGATGGATTACTGGATGCGCTCGACGATCCGAGCCAACACGTCATAACCGCGGCCGCGGGTTCTTTAGGTTGGTCTGACATCTTGGAAGACACACATCTAGAACGGCTAGAGAGATGGGTCATTGAACATCCCGATGCGTATGTGCCCCATGCTGAAATACTCTCCATCCTGGCCAACCAGCATCGAGACGATTTCGTTCTCCGTCATGTGAGGGAGACGATCAAGCACGATCGTCCGGGGTTGGCGGGTTTGCTATCCGCAGTCGCCCTCGTGCAAACCGATGTGGCTTTTTCATTGTTGTCAGAGCTGACACGGTCCAATGAATCCATCATCAGCGAGTCCGCCTTGGAGGCGTTGGTTGCGCGTTGGACACGGTGGCGCGGTGAGGTGGACGGACCCGATCGTTTCTTCGATACGTTCGCAGATGCGTTGCATCATCGGAATCCCAGAACGGTCGTCGCGGCCGTGGTGGCGATGACGGAGAGCGAGTTGAAAAATCTTGGATCGCTGGAACTGATTGCCCAAGCGTACGAGCGTCTTTCCGCCGACGACATCGAGAGCACGATTGTCCTGATGAATGCGCTTGGAGGAACCGGTGATACGCAACTTCTTTCCATAGCTCGCCGCGGAAACCAACACGAAAATCCCTTGGTGCGGCGGACCGCGGCCGAGGCACCCGCTTGGGCCCTCATCCTACCTTGCAACTCGAGACCACACGTGGAACCATCCTCATTGAGCTTTTTACGGAACAGGCTCCATACGGCGTGCAAACACTTGTGACGGGTGTTCGCAACGGCACATACGACGACACTGGATTTCATCGTGTCATTCCGAATTTCGTCGTACAGGGAGGAGACGTCAGGAAGCCTACGGGTACGGGCCATTCACAACCAACCGGCCGCACCGAATTCACACGTATTCGTTTCTTGACCGGTGTTGTAGGTCTGTCAAACGTTGGCAAAGACACCGAAGGTTCACAATTTTTCATCACGCACAGTATGCAACCCCAATTGGATGGAACGTACACGTCGTTCGGTCACGTCATTGGGGGAATGGATGTCGTGGATAGCCTGCTACCAGGCGATCGGATCGTCACCGCAAAGATTTTCGCCGACGCGGCGACGTGATGTAGGGCGGAGGACGGTAGGGCGGTAGGGCGGTAACACAGCACCCCGAGGCTCGCGGTTCGTTTCCGATACCGCCCTACCGCCCTACCGCCTTACCGCCTTTCCGCTCCCCCACCATCGTTTGGCGTCTTCGGCATCCCATCCTTCCAGCCCAAGGGCATCGATCTTATCGCGCAACTCCACCGCAGTTTGCGGTCTGTCTTTCGGGTTTCTGGCAAGACAGGTCATCACCAACGCCTCGAGCCGTCCAAGCGATCCCGGCGCGGGTTTGGGTTCGAGTTCGATGTGCCGTTGCAAAATTTCTACCGTCGAACCGCCACGAAACAACTCTTCGCCGGCAAGCAGGTAGTACATCACAAGACCAAGCGCGTAGATGTCACTGCGACGATCGACCGCCGCACCCCGAACCATTTCGGGAGACGCATACGCGGCGGTCCCAACGAGAACACCCGGTCGAGTCAGCAAGGCGCCACCGTCCTGGTCAATATCCTTCGCAACGCCGAAGTCCAGAACCTTGACGAAGTCATACAACCCGCCTCTTTCGCAAAGAAAAATGTTTGACGGCTTAATGTCTCGATGTACCAACGCGGAATCATGGGCCTCAGAGAGCGAGCCACAAACCTGTCGAACGATGTAAGCCGTCCGCGCATCTGAGATGGGTCCATGTTGTTCAACGAGCTGCTGTAAGTTCAGACCACTGAGCAGCTCCATTGCGTAGTAAAACACACCGCGCGCCGCCCGCCCGTAATCGTAAATCGCGATCGTGTTTGGATGAGTGAGTCGCGCGGTGGTCTGGACCTCGCGTTCGAATCGAGCAACCATGAGTTCGCTGCTACGTTCGGGCGGCAAGAATTTTATTGCCGTTGGGCGATGGAGTAGAGCGTGACTGGCTCGATACACCACACCCATCCCACCTGCCCCAATGAGACTCTCAAGTCGGTACTGACCAACCCGACCACCGATTCTGAGCTGCGACCGAAAGAAAACGGCCACCGCGCTGGCGGCAAGGAGAACAGCGATAGCGGCGAGCGTAAGAAAAAATGACACGAGTTTGCCGATGGCTTTGACACATCAACGGTACCTTCCGGCTTTCAACCCGTCGAGTCTGAACCGCTACTTGTTTGTTTGGCTACGGACGCCCATGACAGGAGGTACCCAACGACGATGGCCATCTGATTTAGACGGAGGCTCCCACTACGGTGGTATTTTGGAAACCGGGCGGCGCATTGAAGCGGGGCGTGCGTGGGCCCACCTCTCTCCCCTCCGAAAGAGCATCACGTCGGGCGACGTGATGTTCAATGCGCCCGATTTCCGGGAAACACCTGAATCGTCCCCGTTTGATGAGAGAGTATATTCCCGGGGCGTGTCCGATAAGTCACCGCCCGGCGCGGGAATCCACCAGATGACGGGCCGGTGACGCAGAGCTATGTCGCGCGTTCCTCGGCGACCAACCTACGGAACCCCGGATGCTCGCGTAGCGGTTCCCAGCGGGGATCCAGGCGTATCAGAGCCGGGGACAACCAACTCGGTTGGTCCAAAACGTCTTCCAATTGGCGCACCGCCGCGTCCAATTCGCCGACTTTCATATAGATGTTTGCCAGCGTCTCCACGAATACCGGCCCATCCAACACATCGACGGTGGGCGGTCGGAGACGCACGGCGACGGTGCCTTCGCGAATCGCATCCGCTTTTCGACCAAGACCGGCATAGGCCAACCCCAGTTCACTGTGGGCAAACGCGTTGTCGCCGACATCATCGAGGATGCCCTCGATTGAGAGTCGCGCCGAGTCGTAGTAGCTTCGCGCCAGTTTCGGCTGGCCGTTACGCTCCGCAAGATCCGCTTTTGCCAACAAGAAACTCGTGGTGTCTCCGCTGACCCTATCCAACGTGAGCCGATCCAATGCGCGTTCCCATTCTCCACCAAGGATGCGCACCAACGCACTCCACCGGCTGCTCGATAGGTGCATAACATTGTCGGTGTCGAGCATAACCGGGTGCAAGATATCGTTGGCACCCTCGGCATCACCGAATTCCGTCAGGCGAATCAAGGCCGAAATGTGCCGAGGCAAGTGTAACTGTGGTGCAAGGCTGAGCGCACTGTCGATTGCTTCCTCCGCGCGCGCCACATCGCCCAACACATAGTACGAATATGCCATCTCGGCTCGGCAGTCCGGACAGATGCCAGCCTCGCGTTCCGCAGCACGGTATTGATCGATCGCTTGTTTGATTTCGCCCTGGCGTCGTCGTATGGCACCGGTCAAGAACATGGCTTCCGCCTTGCCCGCCCACGCCGATTCCGCCATCTGAAGGTGTCGCAACGCGCGATTGTAATTCAACTGACCCAGGTAGTGGTACCAGGCAGCGGCCAGATGTGTGGATTGCAAG
>JAZDDD010000131.1:0-3558 GCA_036679545.1 Gemmatimonadota bacterium
TATCGTTTCCCAGGACCGGCATGTAGCTGGCCAGCTTGCCGCAAATTCTGAACAACTCCGAGACGCACTCAATGCCCGTGGATTTCAAGATACAAACGTGAGCATACGTGCCTCAAGTGCGCACGAGATGCAACCTGGGTCGCACCAGCATAGCGACCAACCGGAACGCGAATCGCGAGAATATCGCGACGGAAGATACCCGGAACGCGATTCGAAGCACGATCGACGAGACGATGGGCGTGATTCGAAGCAAGGGCGTCAACAATCTGATCGGCGTCCACCGCGTCGCGATCGCAATTCATAGGAGAAGCCATGACGAGTCCAATTGGCGTTGGATCTGCGCCGGTCGTGCAGAGCACCAATGACGGTGTGTTGGGAAGGGATGATTTTTTGAAGTTGCTCGTGACGCAACTACGACACCAGGATCCACTGAATCCGATGGACGCAACGGCGTTTGCGTCGCAGTTGGCGGAGTTCTCGGGTCTTGAACAACTCATTCAAGTGAACAAAAGTCTGGAATTACAGGCACAGGGCGACCTCATGACGCAAGTGGCCCTGCGTACCAGCTTGGCAGCAGGCCTCATCGGCCTCGAGGTCTTGGGTTATAATCAAGATCTTTGACGAATTTGGCAATACGGTTGCCACACGTCCCTTGGGTGTCGTGTCCGAGGGACTGCAACAGAACCTGAGTTTCAACATGGATGGAGTGCCACCTGGTAAGTATGCGTACCAAGTCACGGTTACCGACCAGAATGGCAGTGTTGTACCGGTGGAGCATTTCACCGTTGGTAGGGTCGAGGGAGTCTTGTTTGATCGTGGCCAGATAGGGCTACGGTTGGAGAATGGGCTGTTGATCAACCTCGACGATTTAGCTGAAATTGAGCCGGCAGGGAAAGACGGCGATGCATAGCCGCGGTGAGACGGCTGAACCATTTGTGAGGGGGTTTTAGGACTATGATGCGAGCACTCTTTGCCGGTGTCTCCGGTCTGCGTAATCATCAAACGCGGATGGACGTGATCGGTAATAACATCGCAAACGTGAACACCGTGGCCTTTAAGGCATCTCGGGTCACGTTCGAAGAAGCATTTACGCAACTCGTTCGCGGTGCATCGCGGCCATCCGGGAGTTTGGGTGGCGTCAATCCGATTCAGGTCGGGTTGGGAATGAGCATTGCCAGCGTGGATCAGAATTTCTCGCAAGGCAATCTTGAATCAACAGGAAAGAACACGGACCTCGCGATCCAAGGTGACGCATTTTTTATTGCGAGTGACGGTTCGGCACGGTTTTATACCAGGTCCGGCAGTTTTCAGCTGGATGCGGATGGGCGGCTGGTTTCGCCGACAAACGGTTATGCGGTACAAGGTGTCATGGCTGACAGTAACGGTATTCTGCCGACTGGCGCGCCGCTCGACAACATGATACTGCCACTTGGGCGAAAGTCGCCGGCACGGGCAACATCACAGATTACGTTGGGCGGCAACCTCGACCCACAACAAGAACCCGTTGGCACCGTTCTGAGGACGGCCAACGGTATCTTCGCAATCGAACGCGCCACCAGCAATGGCGGCGCGGGTTTCGATGTCAATGGGTTGCATGCAAGTGGGGCGACCAATTCACAAATTCTCGGCATGAGTCCGGATAGAACAACGCTTACGATTGGCGATGGAACAACCACGCAGACGTACACGTACGTTGCTCAGGACGCCGGCGTCGGTGACGGTGCGTTTAACTCATTGAACGGATTGATTGCCGAGATCAACGCCGACTTTGCGGGGCAGATCACGGCGACTCTCAATACCACTACGGGTTCTTTGGACTTCACCGCGAACGCGGCGGGTGTCAATGTTTCCATCTCGAGTTCCAACGCGGCCTTCCAAGGTGCACTGGCAACGCTAAACGGTGCATTGGCAAGCGGTGTGACGGTGAACAGCGATCAGTTTAGTCATATTGCCGTATCAGATGATCTGATGGTTGACTTGCGTAACGGGGCTGGTGCTGGTCTTGGAATCGCCGACGGTAACACCATCTTGTTGGATGGTAATGTCGCGGGTGTTCCAGTGACTCAAGGATCATATACCGTCGTTGCAGCATCCAGCACGTATGCCGACCTTGTCAATTTGACGAACAGTTCGCTGAATATTACGAACGCTTCGGCGACTGAGGTTGACGGATCCACAGGGGGGCTTCGAATCAACGGGGACGGCGGACTGAATAACGAGCTATCCGGAATGAACATCCGGATACAGGGTGGGTCCGCTGCCAATTTCGATGCCGTCTTTGGTGTCGGATCGGGAAATTATGTCGAGGAGCAAGGGGCGGCCGACGTCGTGCACGACATGGCCATTACCATATTCGATCCGCTCGGTTCACAGCACGTCTTGAACCTAACATTCAAGAAGGATCCGACGGTCCCCAATCGTTGGAATTGGGAGGCCAGCCTACCGGCACCCGCCATCTTGACAAGCGGGAGCACCGGCGCCGTCACGTTTGACGATCATGGTAGACTCGAGTCGTTCACGTACGACGGCGGCGGAGCATCGCTGCAGTTCAACCCAAATCCTGGTGCGTCGGTACCGGTTGACGTGGCTATCGACGCGGGATCCATCGGTGACATCGACGGCCTATCGCAGTTTGGGTCGCCGGCGAATGCGGTTGCCAGCAGCCAGGACGGGTTTGGAATGGGGAACCTTCAAGAGTTCAGCATAGATGAGGGCGGTGTGATTACCGGGTTCTTCACCAATGGTGTGAATCAAACACTCGGTCGTATCGCGGTTGCCGCATTTGCGAACCCCACGGGACTCATTCGGCGCGGTGACAATATGTACGAGGAGTCTGCTAACTCCGGTGGTGCCGTAATCGGGTTTGTGGGTACGACGAATGGATCGACCATCACCCCCGGTGCCATTGAGGGATCGAATGTGGATCTTTCTCAAGAGTTCACGAGCATGATCATCGCCCAGCGTGGCTTCCAAGCCAACGCAAGAGTGATCACAACGGCCGACGAAATGTTGACCGAACTGGTGAATCTCAAGCGGTAGTAGTCTAGCGGGCGCGGCGTAAGCGGGATCTACCCTCGGGTAGGTCCCGTTTTGCATTCTTATGTCGTCCGTGCGTCGGAGTTTGCGTTCGGTGTGTGCATGGGATGGCGTTTTTTACCTGAGGTACCACCCGGAAGAACTCACCGGCCTACCCGGAAGCCTCTTCCTGTTAGGCGGAAGGCCAGCAGATCGTCACGATCTGTTCTCTCAAAGGGACACCCGATCGCTGTGACCTTATCCTATATGTGACAAGTGTTTACGCCATCCATGCCGGTGCCCGCCACACCTGCACTGATGTACTAAAGTCACACAGATGGCTGGTATGCGGATTGCCTTTTCGTGTGCGCAGGATCACACGCAACGCTCACAGGCTTTCCAAACAATGGCAGATACAGCCGAAACACCGGAACCGGAAAAAAAGAAATCGCCGATGCCGATGGTGGCAGCAGCACTTGCAGGCATGTTGGGCGTCACGGTCGCGACGATGGTCGTTGCGCCGAAGGTTGTTGCCAGTCGTGC
>JAZDDD010000132.1:0-8842 GCA_036679545.1 Gemmatimonadota bacterium
CCAATTCTTGCGACACGGGCCCTTTCGAACCACCAACCTGTCCGGATGGGGATAATAACGACTCGGCGAATAAGTGCACGCCGGATTTTTGGGTTTGCGTATCCCGGGACCGCAAGTGCTCAACTGAGTACGCTTAACGATTCTCGGTTCGATACGGGTTGAAGTTGTTTATAACTAACTGATCAGTTATTATTGCTCTCGTTCGAAGACAAACGGAGCCTTGCCCCCCATGTCATCCGTCGCACACCCTAACCAACCAAATGCAGTACTACCACCGTTACAGTGGCACATACGTGTTCCCAGAGATGCCCGTGGGTGGGCAAGTAGTGGCGGCGTCACTATGATTGCTGCGGCTACATTGCGCATCGGAGCGGGGCCATGACCAATCCAAGCTCTGTGCGTGTCTTAGCTGCGTTCGCGGTGGTGTATTTCGTTTGGGGTTCGACTTTTCTCGGAATCCGCTTTGCGATCGAGACAATACCGCCGTTCACGATGGCGGCTCTGAGATTTCTTCTTGCCGGCACCGTGCTCTTTACTTGGGCTCGACTTCGGCGTTGTGAATGGCCGCGGTGGGTGCATTGGCGCAGTGCGCTGATAGTCGGGTGGCTCTTGTTAGGTTCCAACGGGATGTTGTCGTGGGCCGAGCAACACGTGCCCTCTGGGACCGCGGCGCTGATAATCGCGACAGTTCCCATGTGGATGGTCGTTCTTGACGCATTCCGACGTCAGGGCGCTCGTCCGTCGATCCCAGTGGTTGCGGGGCTGGGGCTCGGCGCCTTGGGAATCGCGATCTTAGTTGGTCCGAGTCGAGTGGGGGGCGCGCCGGTCGATCCCATCGGCGCGGTAGTACTGGGCTTGTCAGCGTTTGGGTGGGCGTTGGGATCGGTCTACTCGAAAGGCGCACCTTCGACCTCTTCCACGATCCAAAACGTCGGCATGCAAATGTTGCTCGGCGGGGGGCTGCTGCTAACGATCGGCTTCTTGCTGGGTGAACGGTTCGCTATTGCGGACGTGTCTGCGCGGTCGGCGTGGGCCTTGTTATACCTCGCATCAGCCGGGGGCGTGGTCGCCTACGCGGCATATCTCTGGCTTCTTCAGGTATCGACACCGGCCAAAGTGTCCACCTACGCCTTTGTGAATCCGGTTGTAGCGGTTCTGTTGGGTTGGGCGTTGGCCGGGGAGGTCCTCAGTCCACGAGTCGCGGTAGCGGGGGTGGCCGTCGTTATTGCCGTGGCGCTCATCACTACCGCACGTGCCGGTGCAAAAGGCAGCGCCTCTTCGCAAACCCGGGCCAAGGCAACATGAGGGCACCACGTGACGTTTATTGAATCGCAAGCCGATTTCAAACGTTCGCAGCCGGGCAACGTTGTTTATGCCTCATTAGTTAGGTAGTAATGAGGGCCAGTACGGGCTGACTGCACATCAACCGCTTTGTCATTGGAGAAGAGAAGGTTTACGGATGGGTAGACCAAAGGGCTACGATCGCGAACAGGTGTTGGAGGCGGCAATGGACCTGTTTTGGCGTCAAGGCTTCGAGGCCACTTCTACCCAGCAGCTGGTCGAGCACTTGGGAATAAACCGAAACAGTATGTATTCGGAGTTTGGTTCGAAACAGGAGTTCTTTGAGGCCACGCTCTCGCACTACGAACAGAAACACTTTGCACCGAACTTCGAACCACTGATGACGACGACCGCCGGCCTAGAAGAGATTGGCGCCGTGTTCGATCGCTACGGCATCAACGCACGCGGGAAAAACTCCGGTCTGGGTTGTTTGCTTTGCAACACGGCGGTCGCATTGGCGCCCGTTGATCCCGCAATCCAACAAATATCCAACCGCTTTATCAAACGGGCCACCAAGGGGTTCACGAATGCGCTGACAAATGCGCGCGACGCGGGATTTGTGTCGGCGGCGATCAATATTCGTGAGGAGGCGCAATTTCTTACCGCTACATGGTTGGGGGTCCTCGTGCTTTTGCGAGCGAAAACGCCATCGAGCACACTCGCGGCCGCCGCTCGTGCGACCAAGGCGCACCTGGCTAGCCTGGCGGCCGGAACCGTCTCGGCTTAGCCGCTCGCTGACAGCTGCCCGCACTGACGTTTTGCGGTTGTGTTGCGTCGCGTCGCGGTGGGCGAATCCGTTGACCGGCGTTCTTTTGACCGGCGTTGTTTCACAGCCGCAGCGCGTGGCTGTATTTGATTTGAAGTGTGGTGCGATTGCTCATTGGCAACGCCGGATCGAACCGTCTTCGATCGTGGTTGGCGTCCCCATTGAATACCAGGTAGAAGTCGCGGCCTTCCGTACGATTGTATCGGAGTCGAAAGCTACCGACGTAGACCTTCTCGACATTGTTGTGCTGAACGAGTGCGTTTACCGATAGCCTCGTACTAAAAAAATATTGGACGCCTACCGTCGTGAGTCGAACGGTGACTGGGTCATTGTTTGACCCAGATCCTGACACAGTTATTCGATTGTGTTCATACCGGCCGCTGACGGCCAAGTCCGGTGTGATTGTAATCGTTGGTGACAACGACACCGTTGTTTTCCTACGGTCGAAGAACCCCCCGGTTGAAAATGCGACGGTGCCCGCCATTCGGTACGATGATGGAGTGTTCAGGCTCCCGCCCAGGCTTGTGAATGGGTGGCGGCCGGGTTGAATGCGGATGTTACCCGATAGGTCCAGCGACTCCGTCAGCGCCTCGACGTCCGAACGCACATACAGGTCCGACGTCCATCCGGATTTACTAAATGTCTTCAACCCGAGTTGCGCACCCCGCGACTCTATGTCGCCGGATGCGTTGCCCCAAACAAAACTTCCTTCGGCATAAGGGCCGTATTGCACCAGAATCGATCGGGCGCCTGGAAAGACGTTGTAAGCCGCGGCGTAGTCGAAGCGTGCGAAGTTTTCCCGACTCTGGAAACCAACGGCCGGGTCAAACCCACTACCCGATCTTCCATATCCGAACTTGTAGGTGAACCCGCGGGGGGAACGATCAGTCAGTTCGATGAGGAGGCGCGCACGGTCGAAGATCGTTAGGTCCCGTGCGGACGAACTCGTAAGGTTCTGTGCCCAACGAAACGACACGAAGTTTTCCCCGAGTATTCGAATCGTGCCGTCGATCCCGTACGCAGTGTTACGCTGTCCATCAAAGTCCATGCGATTGGTCAGCAGGATACCCAGCGTAGAGTTGTCGTTGAACACATTCCGTTTGAGGCGGAAGACGCTGTAATTCCGTGATGTGTTGGCGCTGAAAACACCGGTCTGCATCGTGAGGAAGCCAGTCTCCCACCCACCGAACTTGGCCACCGCTCGCACCCCACCATAAATCCGTGTCGGCTTTCCATCGTCGATACCAATTCGGCGACTGTGAAACAATTTGTCCGTGCCGCCAAAGCTAAAGTTGAAAAGGCTCGCACGTTCTTGGAAGAAGAGTCGTTTTTCCGGGAAGAACAGATTGAGCCGTGTCAGGTTCGCCTGTTGGTCGTCCACCTCGACCTGTGCGAAATCCGTATTGACCGTCAAATCCAAAGTCATGTTGCCGCCCATGGCGAGCCTGGCGTCGATACCTGCTTCGCGGTCGTACTCCGTTGCGGACTCAAATGGCCCGTTGCTTTCCGCTGGTGTGTTGTTTGTCGATCGACCACCAAGGACGTATGGCGTAACAGTTAACGCGCGCGTGGGGCGTAGGTCGTGAAACGCAAATCGTTGGGTGAGTGACGGGCGAAAGGAGCTTCCGGCCGCGAGTCCACGAGGAGGGTAAATGGCGGTCTCGTCGGTCCGTGCGATGTAACGCCACGCGGTGATCGAACGGGAGGCTCGAAAATGGTATGCGGATTTCAGCGAACCATCCTGTGTCGTCGCGGGTCGTTGCGGCGTCCCAATAGCCGTTCCAATCGGTGTTGATGTCTTCGCTGTCGTTCTGCGAGTCGTTGGATATCGCCACGTCGAGCTTTGCACCGGTGGGTGTGACCCAGAAACCCAACGCGTTTTCTCGATCGTCATACGTGTCGATGAGCAGACCAACCCACTCCGTGTTTTCGGTGAAGTCATCTCGCTTTTTTGTGTTCGCAACGATACGATGTGGCTCGGCGTCATAGAGCCGTCCGGATAGATAGATAAAATCATCGTCGTAGCCGATCCGGATCTCGGTCGGTTGTGAGGGTGGATCACCTTCGACGGGGACTTTTTGCGTGATGTGCAGGGGCGGGATCAAGGACCACGCCCGCTCGTTGATGACACCGTCAATGACGATGGGACCTCCCGTTCGGGAGAGGGCGATGGGTTCCTGGGCATGGATCGGTGTGGCACCGAGGACTGCAGCAATACCGAGCATTGCGGGTGCCGTGCGCGAAGGTCTGCGGGTGTGCCGTGACATGGTTTTTCTCACTCGATGCCGCCGAACGGTTTTATGTATTTATAACTAATCAATTAGTTATTAATTGAGAATGTTTAACCCGTCAAGTGTTTGCTCGATCTGAGCGTCAATAGATCTGTACGCCCTCCAGAGAAAGGATCCAATAACGCGTCTGCGTTAGGTTGATCCTTCGCGGGCAAGGCGAACGAGGATCAAAAGAGGCTACATGAAGACAACCAACACGTTGGTCGCCGCAGTCGGTTTGCTTTTCGCCGGTTGCGCGGGTGAATCAACCGTTCCACCTATGACGACCACCGTCCGGGACAGCGCGGCGATCACGATCGTCGAAAACAGCATTGATACCGCCCGGGCGCGCGCGGGTTGGGCGATCGACTCGGTCCCCACGCTGATCATAGGCGGCCTCGACGCACCGGAGGATCAACAACTGTTCCAGGTTCGGGGCGGCCGGCGCTTGCCAGACGGCCGAATCGTGGTCATGGACGGTGGGTCCGGCGAACTCCGTATCTACGACGCCACCCGCGAACTTGTCCGGAAGCATGGTCGCAAAGGAGAGGGGCCGGGCGAGTTTATGGAGGCCAGGTTGGTGGGGGGCGTCGGTGGTGACACACTAATCGTCTATGACAGCCGTCTCCGTCGGGTCTCTCATTTGCACGCGGACGATGGGTTTATCCGGTCTTATCAGATCGGCGCCGAGGGTGGTGGGTATCCGGTGGCCATCGGGATCACTTCTGACGGTGGTTTGGCCGTTGGCGGCGGAATGCGTTTTTCAAGCGATGAGGGTTTTCCGTCCGGGGCCGTGCGTCCGAATTCTCGCTACGTAACGCTGGCGCCGGACGGATCGGTACGCGGTGATTGGGGTGAAGTCCCCGCCCGCGAGATGTTCGCGCGGGTTGGGCCGGGTTCGTTCAACGTGTCATCGTTGCCGTTCGGTCGTGCGACCGTTGCAGCGGCCGCGCCGGATCGGCTGTGGCTGGGGACCGGCGATGCATGGGAGATCAATGTGTACACGCTCGACGCCGCGCTCACTCGGATCGTACGCTTTGACCGTACGCAGGAGCGGGTGACGGATGAACTGCGCGCCGCGGCCCTTGAAGAGCAACTCGAAGATGCGGCCGACGACGCTGCGGAACAATCGATCCGCAGCCAGTTTCGCGATATGCCATCACCGGACCTGGTCCCGCCGTACCAGGTCATGACCATCGATGCTCTAGACCATGTCTGGATCGGCGAATATGTGCTGCCGGGTGAAACCGTACGCAATTATACCATCGTGGATGCAGAAGGTCGTGCCGCTGGCAGGATCACGCTTCCGCCCCGCACGTCCCCCCTCGACATCGGCGCAGATTATCTGTTGGGGTTGACCCGAGACGACTTGGATGTTGAACAGCTGACGCTATGGCGGCTGACCAGGCCATGACGTGTCCGCCATTCGCGTAGAGTCGGTGCCAGGGTGGGTCCGGAACGTTGAGCCACACAGGGAAGAAAAGCTCAACACTCAACACTCAACTCTCAGGAAGGAAGCGTCGCCCAACCTTTCTAGGCGCCCTCTGTGCCCTCCGTCTACCTCTTTGCCCTCTGTGGCAAGACCACCGATGGCGGAAGGGACGGACTGGAAGGCAAGGTTGGTCGCGTTGGCTTGCGACCCCGCCTAACGCGGGAGACGGAATGCGCTTAACTGCCCCGCAACGACTCAATCGGATCCACATTGGACGCTCGACGCGCGGGCAGGTAACTCGCCAAAAGACCGACCATGATCATTGTTGCGGACGTTCCGACGAAAGTGGCGAGATCAACCGCTTTGACGCCGAACAGCAACCCACTCAGAACACGGGTCGCGCCGATGGCAACGACAACACCGATCGCTACGCCGATCATGGCAACCCGGGCACCTTGTGCGACCACCATACGTTGCACGCCCTTCGCCTCTGCGCCGAGGGCCATCCGCACGCCAATCTCCTGGGTCCGTTCGGCGACCACATAGGACAACACGCCGTACAAACCGACGGCGCCAAGGATCAAGGCCAACATCGAGGCGATGCCGAGTGTGAGCATGGTGAATGAAAGCTGTACCATGGAATCGGCCGCCAGACCCTCCATCGTGAAAGCGCGGTACATCGGTGCGTTGGGTGCGACCTCGCGGACCAGGGTTCGGATCTCGGGCGCTATCGCCTCCGCGCGACTTGTCTTGACCACATACGCCGGAGAAGAAAGGACCCAGTCGGTGGGCGACTGTCCGACCAATGGAAAATAGACCATGGGATCCGATGCATCTCGAAAGCCGTCCTGGAGGACATCTTCAACCACGCCGATCACGGTCTCCCACGTCTCTATGTTTTGGCGTTGCAACCGCCGACCGACAGGATCTTCACCTGGCCACAGGAGACTGGCTGCGGACTGACTGATGACGATGTTACCCGGATCCGATATATGATCGGACCGTTGGAAGGTTCGCCCCCGGAGGACTTCGATTCCCATAGTGCTGAAATAGTCACCGGCGGCGAACGTGAGTCCGAGAAGGGGGCCGCTATCGGCATCGCTGGGCATATCCTCAGTTCGAAAGCGGTTGTGGCGTACACTCTCGTTCAGAGGGACATTTTCCACGATGCCTACCGACTCGACGCCGGGCAGTGCGGCAACTCGGTCCATGAAGTCCATGTGGAATTGAGCGAATGACGGACCGTCAGTCAGGTGATCGCCCTCCGGCGCGATCTGGAAAGTGAAAATGTCCTCCGTGTCATACCCGGGATCAACACTCCGTAGCTCCACGAAACTACGAACCAGAAGCCCGGATCCAATCAACAACACCAAAGCCAGCGCGGTTTGAGTCACGACCAACGCATCGCGTCCCCAGTGCCGGCGACGTGTGGATCCGCGACCACCATCACGCAGTCGAGTCAGGTTGGGCGCCGATGATCGGATGGCCGGAACAAGACCGCACAGCAGCCCGGATACAAGAGAAGCGACAAGAGTAAAAAGGAGTGTAGAGCTGGATATGCCAGCTTGGTTGAGGCGGGGCACGTTGCCGGGCGCCGCGCTCAAAAGGACCGAGACACCCACCCAGGCAAGGAGGACTGCGAGCGTGCCGGCAAGCCCAGCCACGACAGCCGCTTCCGCCATCTGCGAGCTAATCAATCGACCGCGATTGGCTCCAATCGCGCGGCGGACGGCCAGCTCCCGCTGCCGTCCTTCGCCGCGAACGATGAACAGGTTGGCGACGTTTGCGCAGGCAATAAACAAGACCACACCCATTGCGCCGAGCAAGACCCATAATGGGCCGGAAACCGAGCCAAGGACTTCCTCCTCGAGCCCGCGAACAACTGGACGGTGCTGCGCGATCAAACGGGCGTAGTTCGCCGACCCACCGAAGCGTTCAGGCAGTCGCTGGGCCAACCTTCCGAGTTGTTCTACAAGGGCCTCCGGCCTGACCCCGGGCACCACGCGGGCCACGAGTTCATTTCCGAACCGGCCGGGAACGACACGGTCTGTCCGACTGTTCGGCGACTTCCGGCCATTTCGTACGAGCGTCCGATGACATCGGGATCCGACCCAAACCAGGTGGTCCAGAGGGTATGGCTGATCACGGCGACTTGTGCCTCATCCTCGGGTACTGGTAAGCGGCCCAGGATGGGGCGCACCTCTAGAGTCGTGAACAAAGATGGCGAGGCAATGGACATCCTCACGCGCTCCGTGCGGTCCTCGGATCGGAGCGTGGCGGTGAACGTGCTGTATATCGAGATGTCCTCGAGCAGGTCGGCTTGCTCGCTGTATTGCACGTAGAATTCCGACGATACACCGAACTCTTCCGGGAAATCGGATCCCGGCGCGGACGCCGCGATATGCACCAGTCGATCCGTGTGCGGAAACGGGAGGGGGTCGAGGAGAACAGTGTCGACGACGCTGAAGATTGCGGCATTGGCGCCAAGTGCCAGCCCGAGGGTTCCGATGGTTACCATGGCAAAACCGGGGGCGCGTCGTAGTGAGCGAATCGCGTAGCGAAAGTCCCTCGTCCAATCGGTGATTCCCATTCCGACCGTTCTCCTTGCAATTGATGGTGCCGCCCGCGGGCGAGCGAATGTTTTGTGAGGGGTGCGGCCCAATGACGTGCGAACACGTGTCATCAGGTACGGCACGCCAATCGTTACGACCTGTCGCCAGTACCATCGTGTTGCGCGGGCGCGAGAATGCGCTGAAAGCTTTGTGTAATCGATGGTTAGGTCGCCGAGGACACTCCGGCCACGTTGCCCAGGTGGAAGACACCACCCCAGCAACCTCTCCGCTAAAACGGGCGGCTTGGGTGGAGACGTCATCGGTCGGTCAACGCCCGTTCGAATCCGTCCCAAAGGCGGAGTAGCGTTTGGCGGCTCGCCTTTAGCTCAGCTAGGCCGCGGGAAGTCAGCTGGAATCGCCGCATGGGGTGTCCGCCACGTTCGGGAATCACCGTGCCCTCGAAGATCGATTCGACGTATTC
>JAZDDD010000133.1:0-4493 GCA_036679545.1 Gemmatimonadota bacterium
GAGATGTCCATCAGCGATTCCACCACTTCGTCGGGTGTGGGGGCCTTGACCACGTAACTGTTTCGCGCAACACGAATGGCCGCAAGTATGTCATCTGCGGAATAACTGAGAAACACGGCACCGACCGTTCCGGACAAAACAACGGTCAAACCGACCGCGTTTACAAACAACCCCGAATATCCGGTAAAAAAGAAGCTGGCCGCAAAAATCAGCGTTGCGCAAACCGCCGCGAGACCATTGACCTTGCTCATTGTATCGCCACCTCTGACGAGGGCAACACGTCCCTCGTGATGAGAATTTCTACCCTGCGATTGCTAGACCGATTTACCGCGGAAAGATTTGGCGTCACCGGTTCGTATTCGGCACGACCGATCACCGTGAAACGTTGTGGGGCCATTCCGCCACTTTCGATCAGATAACGCACGACACGACTCGCTCGTGCCGTAGACAGCTCCCAATTCGACGGAAACCGGGGTGTGGCAACTGGTTGATCATCGGTGTGCCCAACAATTTCAATTCGATACGGAGTCGTGCGAATCACGGCAGCCAAGTCATCCAAGAAGCTTGTGGCCTCGCTACGGAGTTCCACACTACCAAGCTCAAAGACCATGGGTCCGCGAACGCTGACCTTCACGGATTGGTCTTCCATCAATACAATATCGACGTCGTCCGCATCACTCTCCTTCACAACACGTTGAGCCCGCTCCAACACATTGATCGTCATCATCGGTTCGCCGAATGGTCTGACGATACGATCATTTTGTTCGGGGGCCTCTTCCGTATTCTCCGAGAGCGGTTCGGCCGGCGCCTGATCGACCTGTGACGCAACCATGACGGCAAACAGTACGAACATCACCATCATGAGATCAGACCAAGGAATCGACCAATGATGCGGCGGTTCAGACGCATCCGACGGCTCGTCACCGAAGGTCATATCCCCGAACCCATCTCCACCTACGCCAAAACCACCAAACAGTCTGTCATTGGACTCGACCCATGGGTTGTCGTCAGTGGCTGGCTCTTCCTCCGGTGGGACCGAGCCGACTTTGGATGGGGCAGAATCGTCGGGCGCGGAAACGGGATCGGCGACGGGCGGCCGGTCCACTACGGCCGTGGCGCTGTCGCCCGGTTCTTCGGGGTTCACCCATACAATGTCTGAATCCAGGACACGATCTCTCATCGGCTATTTCTCCTAGCCGAGTTATCGACCGGGGCCGGGGGAGATCTTGAAGGGTGGGTACGGAGCGGGGCCGTCTCCCTAAGGAATCGGCCGTGTGTCGCGTTTCTTCAGGATAAATACACCTTCCCACATGCTCGTCACGATAATCATCTCGCTGTCGAAGAAGGGAAAGTTACTCCACGAACCCGAAAACCCCGGAGCATCTTCACCAAACGGAACCGTATCGAAATGCCCCACCTCGGTGGGATTCCCGGGGTCTGAAATATCCACAATCCGCAGCCCGCTTACATAGTTGGACTGATACATGTAATCGCCACGGATATACAGGTTGTGGTCGCTTGCTTGCGTCTCCCCCAGATACTCCATCAGTAGCACGGGATCGTCCAGGTCCTCAACATCCCACACCAGCGTCCGCGTCCGCGGAGCCCCGCCGGTGAGTTCGTCCAATTCGTCGTTCATGAAAAAGTGACGATGATCCTCGGTGACCCAACCTTGGTGAGCGTACGCCACACTTGGGTAACTGCCCGACGATATCGCAACGGGGTTTTCTTTGTCCGTCACATCGGCAATGGACAACGCTGTCTCATTGCTCCCAAAACAAATTTCCCTTCCCGTATATTCGAGATCGGGCCCGCGGTAGGAAATACATTGGGCATCATGGCTGTACCCCGTACTCGCGTTGCCGGTAGTGGGATCGGAAAAACATCCTGCAAACGTCGGTTGAGTTGGGTTACGCACATCAATCATGTGAAGTGCCCCTCCACACGTTTCACCACCACCACTACTCCCAACAGTGTACGCAAACCCCGTTTGCTCATTGATGACGATGTTGTGCGCACTGAAGATGCCATCGTAATGCGCGGTTTCTTCAAAGGTTACTGGTAGGTCATGTAAGTCTCTGAGTTGCGTCATGTCGAAAATCTGCACACCGTGCGCCCCGGCGGCGTCCGCAACGATGAAGGCGTGATTCTTGTATACCTTGATGTCGCGCCAAATGTTAATCGTGGCTCCTTCCGTCAACGGCAACACGCCCAGGTAGACAGGATTCTCCGGGTTGCTCACGTCTATGAACGTCGTTCCATCGGACCGTCCCACTATGGCATATTCGTTTCCAGTCAACGAATCGGTCCAACCCCAAACGTCGTTCACGGTAATTCCCCTCGCTCCGCCCAGCTCTTTGACGGGTATGAACGCGACAAGGTCAACTTCATCACAGTTGAACACCCTCGCCGCACCCTCTTCACAATCAACCTGGCCCCCCGCAACGGCATCAAACCCGGGGAGATCATCTACTAGTGTGGATTGCTCGCTCCAATCACCAGTGCCATCCCCGCGTTCGAACAACACACCTGCACCTTGAAAGAAATCGGCGCCCGGCGCACCCACGATGGCTCGATTGTCTTGCATCGCAATCGCACCCCCTTGAAAAACGATCATGCCGGCACCCACCAGGAGATCTTCCTCACTTGCCGCCAAAGAGAATCCAAACAATGAGCCAGGTGATGGGGACGTAGGAGTGATCACTTGCGTCATAGCCCAGACCCCGGAGCTATCTTGTTCGAAGAGATGGACGCCGCCAGCCCCTCCTCCTGACAATGGAGCCGAAACGGCCACCGCCTGCCCCAAGAACGCAACCGCCTGGCCGAGTGCCGCAATCCCTTGCGCGTCACTCGTCAACACAGCCTCTTGCTCCCATCCGGCGGGTCCCGAGCCGCGTCGGAACAAATACGCTGCACCCGGCCTCGGCGAACCCACCAGGCCAAGCATGGAGAGACTGGCCGGTCCCGGTGCCCCGACGATTACTCGATCGCCGTCGACCGCGATGGCGCTTCCAAATTGATTGTTGGTTTCGGGCGTGCCCGACGGCAGCGTGGACACGTGGTTCAGGCGTGTTCCGACGCGCTCCAATACCAAAACCACACCGGCTCCATCGGATCGGCCCGGGGCACCGGCAAAAACGAAACTTCCGGAGATGGCAAGGGCTTGGCCAAGCCGATCGTTTGCATCGCCATCGGTGCTCTCAAAAATGGCCACGTGATTCCAACCGCCAGCACCTCGTTCAAATAGATGAACAGCACCTCGTCCACCGCCGACATTCGGCGCACCAACGGCCATTAAGTTGCCCGCCACCGACACCGACATACCGAACCCATCGCCAGGCACACCGTCGGGTGCCGAAAGAACGCCCGTCTCCGTCCATTCCCCACCCATACGGATCTCGAAAACGTGCACACCACCGGCCCGTGTTGCTGGCATGGGAAACATCGACATTTCACCCGGTCGCCCGACATAGACCTCATCACCCATCATGGCGATCGACGCGCCAAAACCGGTCATACCGTCCGAAGGGAGGTATTCCGACCGGTACGTCTGCGCCGTCAGCGACGAGATCAACAAAAAAGTGGCGGACATCGCGGACATTGGTACGAATCGATAGTTCATTTTGCACCGTTGCTTTTGAGTCATGGCCTGCCGACTTTACGCCGGCGTCATGAGGAACAGTTTAGGGGCTCAACGCTCAACATTCAACGCTCAACACTCAACTCTCAAGAACCCACAGCTGAGGGTTGAGCGTTGAGAGTTGGCGTTGAGTGGTGAGCGTTGAACGTTGAAGGAGCACATGCCGGATATCGCCGAGGGCTTGGTTTACTACATGGTGTTTTTGCTCTCCACAACTTTGCACGAGGCGGCGCATGCCTGGGCGGCAATGCGCGGCGGGGATTTGACCGCATACCATGGCGGGCAGGTCTCACTCGACCCGCGGGCGCACATTCGGCGTGAACCCTTTGGCATGGTCATACTACCGATCATCTCTGTTTTGGTCACAGGCTGGCCGTTGGGATTTGCAAGCGCGCCGTATGATCCGCGGTGGGCACGCCGTTACCCAAACCGCGCGGCATGGATGGCACTCGCCGGCCCCGGTGCAAACCTTTTGCTCCTCATCGCGGCGGGTATCGCAATCAACATTGGTGTAGTTGCGGGCGTTTTTTATTCGCCCGATTCGATCACCTTTGGACATATTGCGGGTACGGACGGTGGCGCCACCTTGGAGTATTTAGCTTTCGTACTTGGCGCCACGTTTTCGCTCAACCTCGTCCTGTGTATGCTAAACATGCTGCCGTTCCCTCCGCTCGATGGCAGCGCGGCGTTGCCACTGATCTTGCCCAAAGCCGTCGTTCCCAAATATCAAGATTTCTTATGGAGCCAACGAGCGCTGGGATGGATTGGGATTTTGGTAGCGTGGCAGATATTCCCGTATGTGTTCCAGCCGGTTTTTACCCTCGCGGTGAGTCTGTTGTACCCGGGTGTCTCT
>JAZDDD010000134.1:0-10942 GCA_036679545.1 Gemmatimonadota bacterium
TTACGATTCAACGACCGATATAGTCGCGCCAACACCCAGGCGCCAGCCGCCAGAATGGCCATCAACACGATCCATCGGACCGCAATGGCGATGAAGGCACCGAGTGGGGGCCATTCCACTTGATATTGGAGCAAAACGTTCGCGCGTGCCGTCATCCAGTGCCAGCCGGTATGCGCAACCAGCGCGGACAAAATAATGGTACCGACCTTCTCCTTCACACCGAAACGAAACAAGAGTTCTAGGGCCGGAACCAGTATTGCCAAGGCTACGAGCTGACCCACTTCGACGCCAAGGTTAAACGACAATAGCGATGCCATAAGATGCGAACCCGCAAACTGCAGGCTTTCACGAAGTGCGAACGAAAATCCGAAACCGTGCACCAACCCGAATCCAAAGGCAATGACCCACCGGCGCTGGAGCTTTGGCCCAACGATGTTCTCCAGGGCCATATACACTATCGACACAGCAATGAGCATCTCAACCAGTGGCGGGAACCACAAATTATTCGGCGCGACACCGAATGCGGATGCAATAAGCGTGATGGAATGGCCCACCGTAAAGGCGGTTATGATCGGCACCAACGCTCGAAACTTCCGAAACGGAATGACGAGGCAGAGTAAGAAAAGCAGATGATCGACACCGTCCAGAATGTGGAAGAAACCAGATGTCGTAAATGTGAGAGCCGCCTGGTACCAACTTGGATCCAAGCGTACTGCACCCGGGTTCCCAACGTACTGAAACACGCGGACGCCACCCTGTTCTGGCACGAAGCGGAGCACCGTGAGCACACGCGTGGCTAAACGTTGCAGCTTGGGGTGAATGGAGAATCGAGATTGTGCCGAGTTGATGGGATAGGTCAGGACGATATCGAGCAACGCATTTTGCCAATGAAGATTGGTGGATTCCGGCAATCGAGGGCCAAGAATATGCGACAACGCGTCGTCATAGCCTCCGAACGACTTGTCCGACGGTATCGACGCCCGTGCAGCGACGAGTTCGTACTCCACCAAGCGTCGATCAGCCTCGAACAGGTCGATTTCGTTTGCTATCCACAAAACCGCCGCGTTACGAAGGTGCTCATCGGCCATGCCCAGCTCGAGGTATCCCGGTCCCCGAAGCGGAAACTGCATGTCACGCATGGCACGAAGTGGGACCCGTACCAGTACGTGAAGTCTGTCCCCGTCCGGTTTGACAATCACTTGGACCGTTACATCGGCTGGAATTTCATGGGCCGGTACGGATAGGGGTGTCGCCCATATCAATCCGGCCACCACAACAATAGCGAGTACCGTCCGCCTCATTTCATCGGCTCAGTTCCTTGTTTTTCGAATCCAAAATGATCCTCCGGCCCCGGATACGGCAAGCACGCAAAGCGTCGTTACGGCCACACGAACCTACAGTTATGTTTCAGCCGATTTTTCACCTACGCTGAAAAAGTCGAGGAAGGAATGAAACGTACGCGCGTTCTCATTGTCCCGGTATTGGTCTTTGCCACCTCAACGGCGTGCGGGTCCGGCGAGGCCGGTTCATCCGGGCAACAGAACGGATCGGTGATCGAAGCCCCGATGTTCGAAGTCGATCCCTTGTGGCCCAAACCGTTGCCGAACCACTGGGTTCTCGGATCGGCTATCGGCGTAACGGTGGACTCGCAGGACCATATTTGGATCGTCCATCGCGGCAACGGCAACCCCCGTACGGAACTTGGGGCCGCCCAAGATCCTCCGAGTGGCGAATGTTGTCTCCCCGCACCGAACGTTCTGGAGTTTGACCAGGATGGAAATCTGGTCGGACACTGGGGCGGGGACGGAGACGGATACGACTGGCCAGCCTCCAACCATGGCATCGCCGCAGACCATATGGACAACCTCTGGATCGGCGGTAACGACGGCGCCGACAACCATATCCTGAAATTCGCCCGAGACGGAACGTTTCTCATGCAGATCGGCACACCCGAAGCCAACACCGGCAGCCATGACACGGACAACTTCGGTAGCGTTGCGAAGATCTCGTTTGACGCAAGTGCCAATGAAGCGTACATCGCCGATGGATACCGGAACAAACGCGTCGTCGTGATCGACATGGACACCGGAGAGTTCAAACGTTATTGGGGCGCGTACGGCAATGAGCCCGACGACACTGACCTCGGTCGGTACGACCCAACGGCCGAACTTGCGCAACAATTCCGCAACCCGGTACACTGTGCCGACCCATCCAACGACGGGTTTGTATACGTCTGCGATCGCCCTAACAACAGAGTGCAGGTTTTCCAAAAGGACGGCACCTTCGTCGAGGAACTCATCGTGGCACCGGAGACACTCGGCGATGGCTCGACCTGGGACATTGCCTTCTCAAAGGACCCGGAACAACGATTTCTGTACCTCGCCGACGGTAAGAACATGAAGATCTACGTTATCGAACGTGAGACGATGACGATTCTTACGAGTTTCGGCGATGGCGGCCGCCAACCAGGCCAATTCTTTGCGGTACACAGCATTGCGACGGACTCACACGGCAACATTTACACTACCGAAACATACGAAGGTAAGCGTGTCCAGAAATTTACGTACAAAGGAATCGGACCGGTGACCGCGGAAAACCAAGGCACGGTGTGGCCGAGGTAGCCCGACGGTACTTTGGGGAGCCGCGCTGGCGAAGCGTACTCGCAACGGTGAGCGTCTCGCCAAACAAAATATGAAAATCGCATTTTTCACCACAAGGCGTTTGCTCGAATCAGACACCAGCGACACGCGTTACGCGTATCAGACGTTGCGTCAACACTTTGACGTGGAGGTCTTCGATCAACCCAACGCAGCGCTTTGCCGCAACAGTGACGTAGTGTTTACCCGTTTCCCTTTGCCAATCAACAGATCATTCCTACAAGATTTGGAGCGCTATCCTGACAAGCTGGTCGTCAACAATCCTACGGCACAGCTTGCCCATTCAAAACGACACCTGCTGTCATTCCCTTCACTCACGGCACCGACGATTGTCTCCGCGTCCTTCGAAGACATCGATCGATTTGCACGACAACACGAAGTGGTCGTTTTCAAACCGCTGGATCAACACAAGGGGGTGGGTGTCACACGGGTTGACGTGCGGACCATGACCCGCGACGAATTGCGTTCCTTTGTTGCCGACTACGTTGCAAAATTTGGCGTGCCGGTCGTTCAAAAATATATCTCCGACGTCGTAAAGGTGGGCGACAAGAGAATCAATATCATTTGGTTTGAGCCCGTGTCAGCGGTCGTGACACTCCCCGCTCCGGGATCGTTCATCTGCCACGAAGCACTTGGCGGATCGGCGCACCCCGCGACCATCACGGACTGTGACCACGAAATCATCGACACCGTTGTACCGTTCCTGCGAGACAACGGCATTTATTGGGCGGCACTCGACATCATCGGGCCATATCTCGGCGAGATAAACCTGCTCACACCTGCCATGGTGCTTCGCGCGGATCGGGCGCACGGCAACGCCAGGGGTGCAAACGCCATCGTCCAGGCTCTCCAAAACCACATGCGCACAATCAGCCCGTCATGACCCCCGTCCACGTTGGTGCCGGTGTTCGATCCTGGCCGGGATTGGACGAGACTTTCCTCGAGACAACACGCGCCGAGCTGTCCAGCACGACGACGGTTCAGTTCGGAAACCACGTCGCCGAACAGCTGCACCACATCCGGGGAAACCCCTGTTCGGTTGGGCAACCCATGCTCATCAAGGCGGAGTACGGGCGCAAACTGGCGCGGTTTGGCAAGGCATATCACAATGCCGTCGAAACCATCGTTCGAGCGTGGTCAACCGACGATGCCGTGCGCCGCATGTTGTCGGCACCGACGTCGGTACGACGCGACTTGGAACTGGACTACAACGCCGCGAACGGCCACATCCACCTCTGCCGCCTGGACCTTCATTTGGATGCAGCCGGCAGTTTCCAGGTACTCGAAACCAACGCCAACTGCCCGGGCGCACTCATTTCGTCAGGTCATGCCGGAGCAATGTGGAGAGATTTTCTTTCCCCTTTGGGTCTTGCGATTCCAGCGCCGCTGGATCACGAGCTTCCCGGCTGGACGGCACGATGGTTCATTGAATTCGGGAGCCGGGCGGCAACTGTCTAGAACTTCCGGGCCTTGCATCCGAGTTGAAATGTGCCGGGATCGATGCATGGGAAGTGGACCCACGCTCCGTCAAGCAAACACCCACGGGTGACGCCGTCGTCAACGGACGACGTATTCGTCACGGTTATCTCAAGCTGGGAATAAAGACCTTTGCAAGAATGCGTGCGGACATGGATCCGTTTGTCTCTGCCGTGCGCCGTCGCACAATCTTTGTGCAAAATGGGCTCCACGGTCGGTTCGTAGGCGACAATAAGCTCTGCCTGGCTATCTTGTCGGACCCATCCTTCCGGTACCTATTCCCCGCTAAAACCCTCGACGCAGTTCGCGATCATATACCGTGGTCACGTGGTCTCGCCAACTGCGCTGACGCAGATCTCAAACGCATCAGAAGAAACAGGACGGCGTACGTACTAAAACGCCCTTTTGATACACGGGGGAGGGGTGTCGTTGTGGGGCGTGGTGTGGCGACGGATTCTGAATGGGCACACGCCGTTGAACGGGCACGTCGAGCGAGGTGGGTCGTTCAACAGTTCGTCGAAACTGCGCAGTTCGAAACAGACGACTTTGGCAACGACCAACGGTACCACGATCTGAGTATTGGTCTGATAAATGGCAAGTTATCAGGCGCTTTTGCACGAAGCGGAAACGATCTACGTTTGAATCTTGCGCGATCGGGCAGGTTGCACCCCGTGTTCATCGGGTCATAACCCTCAGCGGTTTGTCGTCCGCCTCAATTCGTCGAACCAGTTCTGTACCCAGATCAACTCACCTTCCCCAATCGTTTCCAATTTGACCATGAGGAAACGTTGGTCATCCCGGGATACATCGTACGCCCCGTGAAACGCGTTGCTACGGTATTGGCTTGCCGACAACAGTACCTGGGGGGTTCCGTACGTAAACGTCGAATTCCCGGCATACGTAACCGTGACGATAGCCCCGGCGGCATCACGATAGAACAGTTCGGAGCCGTTGCGCGCCCATATTGGCTCGGTTCCACCGGTCGAGGAAACTTGCCATCGCAGTGATGTCGCCTCAGGAAACGGTTGCACGTAAATCTCTCGTCTACCCGATTCATCGGAGGAATAGGCCAGCCAGCGACCGTCGGCAGAAATGGCAGGTGTCACCTCCGATGCCGGGGTTGCGACAATCTCCCGCATGGATCCGGCAACGGCGGGCTGAACGGCAAGAATATCACCACTACCGGACGCTTCGCTGTCGGTTCGATAGATCAACCAATCGCCGTCAGGCGACCATATGCCCTCAAACACTGCACGCGGTTCATCGGTGATGAGCAACGTCGCTTCGGATCCATTGATGGGCTTCGAGTACAGCCGGCTCACTCCGTCGCGATCAGAGACAAACGTCAGCGAGTTGCCGTCGGGCGAAAACGTTTGGTGCCAGTTGAGTGCCCCCTGAAAGGTGAACCGGGAAAAAGCACCACCGCTTACCCGCTTCAACCAAATATCTTCTGGGCCATCCGTGCGGACCAGACTTGCCGCAATCCAATCGCCGTCGCGTGACAACGCCACATCGTTGATAACACCGGGTTCACCAAGTTGAAGGGCGAAACTGGTTCCGTTCCGATCAACCCAGTACAATTCGCGACTCGAGAAGTCGCCCGTGCCGTAGAGCAACGTCCCTGCCTGTGATACCGCGAGGTCCGCGGCACCTCCGACTTTCACCCGTACCCCCGCCAAGACCTCTTGGGCCGGACCAATCGTTTCCAAACGATCCGCATCGAAGGCGGTAACAAGCGTGACACCGTCCTCGCGCACGTACAGGATGTGACCGGTGTTCAGATACCGTGCATACACTCCTTGAGCAAAAACACGCACGTCGCCTGTGTCAAAGTCTGCGACGCCGACCATGTATTCGGTCTGGTCTCCAATCGCTTGCGGTATGACGGTCACCAACGCGCCGTTACCGTCTGGCAGGACATCGGCCCACGCATGGACGCGATCTCGTCGCGACGGGTCGAGTTGCGTCACAAGCTCCAATTCGCCGCCGGTGGCGGACACTCGCGCCAGCCCATTGGTCGTTGCAACATAGAGGTATCCGTCGTCACCCCAGTCCAAGCTGCCGCCGTACAATTCGTGTTCGATCAAACCGGAATCGGCGACTGTTCTGTCGAGGCTGCCACTGAGGTCTAAGACTTTTAGTTCCAAGCTACTTGTAAGGAATGCGATGGAAGAGCCATCAGGCGAGTACGTTGGGCAGCAGGATTCTTCTGTGCTTCGAAGTGGACTCGCGTCTAGCCGATCAAACGAACGTTCCCAAAGTTGCACACCACCCCCACGTGGTCCGACGTACACAACTCGGGCTCCGTCAGGCGAGAGTGCGAAAGCGGGACCCGCCTCCGTCGACATCAGCCCCTGCCCATCCGGAAGCATCACGCTAAATTTGACCAGCGGGTGTGCCGTAACCTCAGTGGGTGTGCGTGCGCCAAACCACAAAGCCACGGCGGCAACCACGACACCAGCGCCCGCCAACGGCATCCAAGGTATGCGTGGGAGACCGGAAATAGACCGTGTGGCCGCGGGAATACCCATCGGCAACGTAAAGTTTGGGTTGGTCAGCGCCGTCACAAAGGCCGCTGCATCGGCAAACCGATCTGCCGGGCTCTTCGCCAGGGCTTTCCGCAATGCCGCATCGACATATGTTGGCACCAAGCTACGGGTTCGCGTCACCGGTGTAGGTTCTTCGGAAAGAATTTTGGCGATGATTGCCTGAACGGTACTCCCGCTGTGCGGGGGGTCGCCGACCAACATCTCGTAGACCAACGCGGCCAGCGAGTAGATGTCGCTGCGAGCATCAATCTCCCGTTCACCCGTCGCCTGCTCCGGACTCATGTAATGCGGTGTGCCCAAAGACAGACCCGTTTCGGTCATGCGGCTTCCACCGGCATGCGATACCGCCAGCGCGATCCCGAAATCTGCCACCAACGCCTGACCCGCCTGCAGCAGAATGTTTTCGGGTTTGATATCGCGATGTATGATGTCACGCTCATGCGCATACTGAAGCGCCGCGGCAATCGACTTCGTTATTTCAATGGTCTCCTCGAGACTCAATTGCTTTTCGCGATTTAGTTTTTCGCGGAGGGACTCACCTTCGATGTACGGCATTACATAGTAGAGGAATTGGTCGGCAGCACCGGAGTCATACAGCGGTAGAATGTTCGGGTGTTGTAAGTTGGCGGTCACCTCGATTTCTTGGAGGAACCTTTCCCCCCCGATAATCGCAGCAAGCTCTGGTTTCAACACTTTGACGGCAACTTTCCGCCGGTGTTTTACATCCTCAGCGAGGTACACGGTGGCCATACCGCCCGTGCCCAACTCCCTTTCGAGGTGGTAACGGTCGGCCAACGTGGTCGGCAAGTCTGTCGTCGCGCCCGTCATGTGATGTGCCAATCTCGTAAATCCTTGGAAAAACTACGTATCATCTCGCGACTTCAACTCCTCTGTTGCAAACAAGTTACGGGTCCCGTGCGCTGTCGGCAAAGATAAGCTCTGCATGAACCCTGGGGCCACCGGCCCGATCAGTTGCTATAGGTCACTTGACTCATGGTTAATTGACCTATAACATCATTCTTAGGGACGCCCTTTACGACTCGCAGACATGGCGAATCTCAGACCGGGATACCGCAACGATGACGAAAAAAGACATCACCACCTTTATTCCCCTACCACCTCGAGATTATCTGGTGCTATTCGCACTCACCGAGGGAGACCGTCACGGCTATGGGCTAGTTAAGGACGTGGAGTCCCTCACCAATGGATTGGTATCACTCGATCCGTCCAATCTCTACCGGTCAATAAAACGGCTCGCCGAGGATGGGTTGGTTACGGAGAGTGGGCAAAAGAAGACACCGCGAGCCGGTGGTGAACGGCGAAGATTTTATGCCATTACACCATTCGGACAACGAGTCGTGTCCGCAGAAGCCCAACGGCTTGCTGATTTGACGGAAGCGGCTCGCGCCCGTCGACTCATTCCATCGTAACCCAATCGTGACCACGTATCGTCTCCGGCGTTGGCAACACGCTGCCGAAGGGGTTTATCGCCTGCTGTCGTTGATGCTGCCACGTGAACTGCGACGGAAGTACGGCACGGACGCGAGGGAGCTTTTCCGCGATCTCGCTTTGAAAGCATATGAAAGCGGCGGCACCGTATCCGCGGTACGGGTCTGCGGACGGATCTATCTACGCACTATCGCCGCTGGAATCGGTGAACGGTGGCACGACCTGTTGCGCCGCAAAAAGCAGAAACCCAATAACCAAAACTCGCCCAAGGCTCGCATGTATCATTTCCGGCACGACATCGTCTACGCGTTTCGCGCGTTTCGCAAACAACCAGGGTTTTCGGTCACCGCAGCGCTTACCATGGCACTCGGTATCGGTGCCGCGACAACCATTTTCAGCGTCGTCGACACGGTGGTCCTCCGTTCGTTACCGTATCCAAACCGCGAACGGCTCGTGTTTTTTGATGAAGGGAGTCACACAGGCCCCGACTATGGAGATTGGTTGGAGCGTCTCGAATCCTTTGATGCAATCGCAGCTGTCTGGCCATCCACCGCCGATCTCACGAACGAGGGAAGTCCCGCACAGGTGGCAGTTGCTCGTACGACAGCCAACCTCTTTCCCCTCCTCGGCGCGCGCTCCGCCATCGGTCGTCTACTCGTTCAAAACGACGGGAGCCCCGCGGCGAACGCTGTTGCGCTTTTAAGCCACAGCTTTTGGACGAGCCGGTGGGGTGGTGATTCCACGGTCCTTGGCCGTACGCTTTCATTGGATGAGGAAACATACGAGGTCGTTGGCGTGTTAGAGGACGGATTCTTGGCACCTTCTCGCGTCGATCGGCGCGCACCGGACATTTGGCTCGCCCTCGACCGTACGCACGAGGATCTACAACGCCGATCGTTTTACGTCCTGGGTGTGTTGGGACGCCTCAAGCCGCAGTCGACCATCGAACAGGCGACGCGAGAAATTGACGCGTGGGAAGCATGGGCCGCTGAGACATTCCCGGACCAGTACAAAAGTCCGTCCGGTTGGGTACGCGACGTTCCATTGCTTCCATTACATGAGGCGACGGTTCAAGGCGCACGCCCGACGCTCTTCATGCTACTTGGCGCAGTCGGACTCATGCTGCTCATCGCGTGCGCGAATGTGGCGAATCTCTTTTTGGCGCGTGGCACGGATCGGGCACGCGAAATGGCAGTCCGCGGCGCCCTGGGAGCAAGCAGATCCCGCATCGTTGCGCAGTCACTTACCGAAAGCGTCCTGCTTTCGTCCATTGGCGGTCTGATTGGGGTTGGCGCCTCGTTCTTGGGTGTTCGCGCCGTAACTGCCCTCGCACCGACCGATATTCCCCGTTTGGCGGAAGCGACCGTAGACACTCGCGTCCTTCTGTTTGCCACCGCGGTTGCCATCGGCACAGGCATCTTGTTCGGAATCGCGCCCGCGATTTATGCTGCCAGGACAGACGTCGGCGAGGCCTTGAAAGACGCAGGCCAACGAACAAGCGCCGGCCGAGGAAAGATGCGTTTGAAGAGCGGGTTAGTGGTGACCGAACTGGCGCTCGCCATCGTCCTGCTGATCGGAGCGGGATTGCTTTTCAATAGTTTCATTGCGCTCAATCGTGTAGATCCGGGATTCGTGACTCAAAACCTGATCGTGATGCCATTACAACTGGGACCGTCGTATGACGATCCCGAAGGCCAACGTTCCCAGTTTGCACGCGACATTGTGGATCATTTGGGGAGTATCCCGGGAGTCGAGAGTGTTTCAGCAGCGGTCAATATCCCATTCGCCATGTCCGGCCGTTGTTGTTTCATGACTCACGCTCGGTCTGGCCCGGGGCCGGACTACGATTCCGTGCGCGTGGTGATTCACCCAATTGGCCCCCAGTATTTCGAAACTCTAGGCGCAAGGTTGGTTCGGGGCCGAGAGTTTTCGTGGGACGAGCCGGCTGACGACCAGTCCGTGACTGTCATCTCGACCTTGATGGCCGAGCGTTTTTACCCCGGTCAGAATCCAATTGGACAGACGATATCCGTGGGCCGCTCCGGTTCTTTGTTTACCGTCGTTGGGATGGTAGACGACCTGCAACATTGGAGTCTCTCTCGAGACGAAGACGTTGACATGTATGTACCGTACGACCGAATGGGTGCCGACATTTCTATCTTCACCGTTGTCGCACGCACGGCTGTAGATCCATCGAGCGTGACAACCCAGCTGCGTGCCGCAGTGTGGGCGTTGGATTCGAAACTGCCCGTACCTGAGGTCGTCACGATGGAAACTCGGGTGCGCGAATCCATCGCGGATACACGATTCCTAAGCGTATTGCTCCTCACATTCTCGACAATCGCAAGTTTGCTGGCCGCGGGTGGCGTATATGGGGCAATGCTCTACGTGGTGATGCAACGCCATCACGAATTCGGAGTACGGGTCGCGTTGGGTGCTGATTCCAATCGACTCATACAACACGTTCTACGGCACGGCGCCATGCTCACGATTGCCGGTTTGACTCTAGGCATCGTGGGTGCGTTCGCATCGACCAGGGTGCTGGAGAATATGGTTTTCGGTATTTCACCAACCCACGCCCCCACGTTCGCGGTTGTTCCCCTCATGCTGGCCTTCGTGGCAATCCTGGCGTGCTATATCCCGGCACGAAAAGCTGCGCAGGCTGATCCGATGGAGACACTGCGGGTCAATTGAGGTCTCGCTCCCCGTAAATGCGCTGGCCGCGTCCCCTCGCGGCGGCTTGTTCCCAAGGACTGGCGCACGAACGACTCCCGTCTTAGATCCGAGTAGTTAGTGCGCCCGCACGGGCAG
>JAZDDD010000135.1:0-2378 GCA_036679545.1 Gemmatimonadota bacterium
CGCGCATCGGCCACTGGGAAATCGACACCGTCCTCGGCGCCGGCCAGGCCGGCCCGTGCGTCCTTACCATGGTCGACCGGAAAACGGGCTATCTCGCGCTGGGCCAGTTACACGCGCGCACCACCGCCGAAGTGAACCGGCGCACGACCCAACTCATTCGCCGCCAAGCGCGCCCGGTGCGCACCATCACCGCCGACAATGGCACCGAGTTCCATCAGTATCCCGCCATCGAACGCGCCACCGGCACCCGCTTTTACTTCGCCGCCCCCCATCACAGTTGGGAACGCGGGACCAACGAAAACACCAACGGCTTACTTCGCCAGTACCTCCCCAAACGACAAAGCATGGCCCACCTCACCCAACAGGACTGCAACGCCCTCGCCCGCAAACTCAATCGCCGTCCGCGCAAACGCCTCGGCTTTCGAACCCCAGAGGAATGTTATGAGAAATAAACTTTGTTGCACTTCAAACTTGATATCAAGCGCCATTACCTCTACGCCTCGGAGCGACCAAACCGCATACCACCACGCCTGGTTTCGGCCGTCAAACGGTCGCCGCGCGCCAGCGGCGCAGCAGGGACACCCAACGCTCCCCCATATCGCGCGTATACTCAAGGCGACCTTCGGGGTAAATGGCCGCAAGTTCGTCCGGTTCCCGGGCGGTGGCCCACTCCACCGCCGGCCGCAACGCCTCGTCGATGGACGTATCACCCCAATCCACTTCATGGACCTGCTGGGTGATTACCCCCGCGCTTACCTCAAAACGCGATCGAAACGCGAGCTTGCCGATGCCAATGAGCTGGAGGAAATCGTTCGTCTCGTGGCCCACTATGCGGACCTCCTGGGTCGTGACACGCTCGATCTCCCACTCCACCTGACCGTTCGTTCCAACATCCCACTCCAAGGCTCGCCGTGCGCTCGCCTTGGGCATTGTGAAATCTGTGCCTGCGAATTCCAGCTGAAACGTCTCACTCAGACAAGACATCGCGGCATCAAGCTGATGCGCATTGATATGCCCAAGGTAGGTACCGACAACGGCGGTTGGTGGATGCTCCCTATCGGTCCTAACGATGCCCGCCCCCTGGTTGAAAGGTTTTTAAGAGCGCCGAACACTCGTCAATCCGCGTCAAACCATTCTGCCGCCGGACGGCCTGCCCAGACCCAGGCAATATAATCGACCATTGGCGGTTGCCCGCCCAGCACTCGGATCTGCCGCACCACCTGTGCCCGATGATGAACACTGTGCAACGCAAGTTGGAACAGCGTATCCCGCAACGTCGAGATTGTCGGATCGCGACCAATCACTTCGCGAAAGTAATGCGCCCAGGGGAGTGGCAGCGCCTGATCAAGGCCCTTGACGTCCGCCGTCTCCAAAAATTGGGCAGCCTCAGGATAAAACGTACGCGCCCAGGCGCCGAGTGCTACGGGCGCGTCAAATTCGGCGCGGGCATCGCGACGCTCAACGGGCCGCCCCATCCAAACGTCGAGAAAGGCATGCTGCGTCATGTGCAGGTGCGCGAGAAGGTCGAGAATTGCATCGTCCTTGGAGTACTTTTCCGTTTGCAGTACCGCTCGCCACACCCGTCCGTCTGCCCACTCCATATGTGTGTAGAGGTCCATGACGAGTTTTAGCATATCCGTATTACCCTGTGAGAATGGCGCCTAACACTGTCGTCCATCAGCTGCGGGCGACTCTTACAGATGCACGTCGGCACGTAAACGTTACAAGCACCCTCCCCCCACACAAATCAATAGCTTCCTTTGAAAACGTACGCGCTCGGCAGTCTGCATGGACTTGTTAGATGGATGCATAGTGCACCGAATAGTGACAAAACATCACACTTTCCACGGCTGAACGCACGATTTGTCACACTTGGTAGGACCAAAAGTCACACTATGTCACACTTGATCCACTCACCTACCTACTCACCTAATACGAGGGCGGAACGGGAGCGGCAATTCTTAATCCGTCCAGTGCGGACGTTTGCTTCAGTGACTTCTACCGCAACACCTCGCTCCAGGCTCTCTGAGCTACGGGTTCTAACGTTGTGAGATTTGTGAGGGCACGCCGCACGGCGCATTGGCTGTACCGAGTCATCTTGGAGTCGTCCTCAAGACGCGCGTCATCACCCACGATGACGCCACCGAATATGTGATTTTTGGCTGCGTGGTGCGCCTCGAATCGGAGTTCACCAGTCACGAGGACGATGCCGTAGAACTTGAAGTAATCCTCGATACGTAGATGACCGTCAACGACCAGGATACCCTGACCTTCCGCCTGGCCCGCCGAGTGGTCCCGAATACGGAATTCGTCGTTACCGCCGCCATCCCAATGAATGATGGGGAAGTAGTTGAAACACGGGCTCGATGAGTTGTTGG
>JAZDDD010000136.1:0-2719 GCA_036679545.1 Gemmatimonadota bacterium
ACTCAAAGTTCCCTTGTCTTTGTCATCCGGCAGGAGGCCGCGTCACATTGTGATTGATGCGACCGGGCTTCGGGTCTACGGAGCAGGGGAGTGGCACGTCCAGAAGCATCGGGGGAGTCGACGACGGATCTGGCGCAAACTTCATCTAGGCGTTGACGAACACACGAAAGAGATTATGGCCGTCGAGATTACCGGAAGCCACGTGCATGATAGCCGGATGCTTCCTTCATTGTTGACGCAGATTCCCGGTAAAGTGTGTCAGGTTTCTGGCGATGGGGCCTACGACACCAAAGCTTGCTATGAATCCATTGGCCAGCGCGGGGCAAAAGCCACGATTCCCCCTCGACGGAACGCGAAGCGGATGAAGTGTTCTAAATCTCCAAGGATTCTCGCCATCCGGGATGCCAATCTTCGTCAGATTCAACAGCAAGGGCGGTATGCTTGGCGCGTAGCCAGTGGGTGTACCCGACAGAGTTTGGCAGAGAATGCCATGTTTCGGTTCAAGAGTATCTTTGGTTCCAGGTTGAAGGCGCGCCAGTTGGAGAATCAGCGAATTGAAGGGTGGATCAAGTGCATGGTTCTGAACCGAATGCTAAGCTTAGGTATGCCGGTGTCAGAGAGAATTTTCTAAGTATTCACATGACGGTGGAAAGTCTATTGGGTTTTGGAATTATGCAACAACGCCGGTCAGATTGCGAAGTACACGTCCGGAGGGAATAGGAAATTTGAACCTCCTTTTGGGGCACATAGAAAAGTAGCAAGGGAGCTGTGGGGTGTCAACACGCCAATCAGCGGTTTGACAATTGAGGGTTTCGCCTACAAGGAGGGCCTCACCGCTCTCTGTTCTGTGGCTAACCGTTCATTTTCCAGCGTGAGCTCCTTCAACTCAGGGACGGTGGAGCTTGTGCTTCAGGGCCTCATACATGACGTGGTAAATTACATTCTGCTCCAAGGTGCCCTGGAATAGATGTGCCTTGGGACCACGTGCGTAGATGGCGACGTCCTCGCCTCCATGCGTCTCGCTACCCAATGGTACGGCCGATTCCTGAAGATAGAGAGGTTCCGTGGTATCCACGTCGGTCAGATCCGGGCGACCGCTGGTGATCCCCATGTAACCGGTGCCAAAATGGGGGAATTCCTTTGGCCCCTCAGCTTGTTCATCAGATTCGCCGGTGTTGCCGGGGCCATTGTGATACCCGAGCGTTGTGTAGGGCAGGCCCAGCGCGTCCAGCGACAACCCGTCGGGCTCGCCACTCGAATCGTTACCGATGACTTTTCCGAGGATGTTGTTGCCTCTCGTCGGGAAACCCGAGATGGAGAGGACATGGCTGTGGTCGGCGGTAACGATGATCAACGTGTTCCGTTGGCTGGTCATTCTCGCCGCAACCTCGACCGCTTTCGCAAACTCGATGGTCTCGGTGAGCGAACGGTACGCGTTGCTGCCATGGTGCGCATGATCGATACGCCCACCCTCAACGAGGAGAAAGAATCCCCTAGGATTCTTCCTCAGTATCTTGATTGCCTTTTCCGTCATCTCGCTCAATGAGGGTTCGCCCCCCTCGTCACCCGAACGGTCGTGTTCGTATTCCATGTGCGATTGCTCGAACAGACCGAGTAGGTGTTTTGTCCTACGTGGGTTGATCGCATCGAACTGCGCTTGGTTCCAGACGTAGGCCGCGCGGTCGTGACGGGCCACCCATTCGTCTGGCAGGTTGCGACCGTCGGCCCGTCGGCCGCTGCGGCCTTCGGGATCGGGGACATTTTCCGGATCGGGGATCTTTTCGGGATTGGGGCCGTTGCCGCCTTCGGGATCGGGGGCGTTGCTGCCTTCGGGATCGGGGAAATCGTTCGGCAGGAAGTGACGGCGGCCGCCGCCCATCGCGACCTCAAGACCGTCAGACCCCTGGGTATTGTTGGCGAATTCGATGAGCTGTGCGGCGATGTCTACGCAGGGGGCCTCGGTCGAGGTGTCGTCCTCCCAACGGCGTTCGGGAACGTGGGCGTAGGTAGCGGCCGGCGTCCCGTGTGTCAGTCGCGCCGTGGTGACTACGCCCGTGGACATGCGGGCTTGCTCCGCCTGTTCGAGAAGCGTTGTCAATTCCTCGCCAAGGGCGCTGCCGCAGTCCCCGCGGATGGCTCTCTGGTTCACCGCGACGAAGCCAGCCTTGGTCTTCACGCCGGTCATGATCGCGGACATCGTACCGGCGGAATCGGGCGTCTGCTGATTTGTGTTGTACGTCTTGGACAATGCGAGATGCGGGAACTTCTCAAACGAGAGATGGTTTTCCTCGCCACTGTTGCCACGCAATTGCCCGGCGAGTATTCGTGCGGCAGTAACTGTGGACACGCCCATGCCGTCCCCCAGGAACAGGATGACGTTCTTGGCTTGACGGTTGTTTTTACGAAGATTCTTTAGCTTCTCGACGGCTCCCTTGCCGGCGTCGAACCATGTTTCAGTAGACTCGGCTCTCGGAGGGGAATAGATCGTGTCGGCGATGGTGCTCGGCGGGAACACCGTCGCAGCAACCGCTAGCGAGATCGCCAATGTGGAAGCCGCAACAGCGCTTACTTTGGTCCATGAAATGTTCATTGCGCGTCCTCATCTTTACATGGAATGGATAGGGGGAGGGAATAGGAATTATAAAAGGCTTTTTTGACTAGACGGCAACGTACCAAAGAAGGCGGTGAGGGGTCAATTCGCAAACTTCGCCGTCTGAAA
>JAZDDD010000137.1:0-11868 GCA_036679545.1 Gemmatimonadota bacterium
TGGTGCGGGAACGTGCCGATGCTTGCAGCGTTGTCCGGAGTTCGCGAAACACCGTGCAAACGGGGTGCCGCGTGAGTGCGGCGCCCGGCCACCATAACCATTGTCGGCCGGACGCTCGTGGAACTCATATACGCCGATTTCAATTGATTCATTTGACGGTTCGATTCGTCAACCCGTTGTTACTATTGAAGTTAGATAACCACAAAAGCAGTATTTCCAGAAGATACGGCAGTGTTGCATGGTTGCAACAATTGGATGAATACCCAAGGTTACGGTACCCGTAGCAGACCGCGAAACCAACGGGCCGTGACCACGGGTCGACTGGCTCAGACATTGCGAGGGCGACATACAAGCACATTTCCAAATCACATCTCGCCGGCAACCGGCGATGCATCGCTGCTCGAGCGGCAGGAAGCCCATCGAGGTCACTGACGCGAATGTCCAAGATCACTGAAGGAGCCAAGGCAAGGAGCCAAGGCCACGACGCGAGCCGTGTTGCCACTTGCGGTACGCAAGCCCCTGGCCGCCTGGATGAGTCGGCAGAGGTGGATGCCGAACGGTGATTGGTGGGCCATTGAACTGATTGCGGACTGGGCCATACGTGACCCCAACGCCTACCACCGGTTCTGCTGGGCCCATCACATGGGGTACGCCGAGTCGTACGAGGTGGACCAGCGGTTCGGAGACAAAAACGTCCATCCATCTCGGCAAATGTTGTTCGATGAGTTGCTCGCCTTCCTAAGGGACCGGGGGATCGACCCGGCCAAGGAGATTCGTTCAATCTTCGATGTCGGGTGCTCGATGGGGTACTCGCTTCATCATCTCGAGCGGGTGGTCTTTCCTGATGCGGAGCGGCTGGAGGGCATCGATATCGATGAATACGCCATCCAAGAGGGTGCCAAGTACCTGAAAAAGATCGGCTCTAAGGTGCAAATATCCGTTGCCGACATGGGAAGCATGGAAAGAGCCTTGGGCCACGGGAAATTCGATCTCATCCTCTGTGCCGGTGTGCTCATGTACCTGACAACTGACGAGGCCAACAACGTCGTAACGGCCATGCTGCAGCATACGTCTGGTTACCTCGTTCTTGCAGGATTGGCTCATCCGGAGAAAGACAACAAAGACTTGGATCGATCCAGTGTTCGCGAACATGACGGATCGTTCATACACAATCTCGATAACATGGTGCACCGAGCCGGTGGATCGATTCTATATCGACGATGGGAGGGCCAACTCGACGTTCACGGCAACACCATCTACTTCTTGTTCTGTGCGCCCGTTCCAAAGCCGGCGCCCAAGGTTGGTGCAGCGTGAGTGAATTACCGTTTCGAATCCGCACTAAGCGAAACTTGATCCGCGCCGGTCGCCTTGTGTCCCGAGTCATGGGACGCGACGACACCGTCTACGTCGATCAACGCGTCCTGGAGTACCGGGGTTACTGGTCCAGCGCCGCTGCGCGATTATCTGCAACGTTCGAAGACCTAGCTGATGACGTGTGGGAGGTCACACTCGGCGGATATCGCACACGCATCGTGAACTACATGACAGAGGCAGACGACCCGGTCACGCTGCACCTCGCGGGCGACAAACCGTACTGCATACAACTTGCGAAAAACGTCCGGCTCCCCGTCGCCGCCATAGGCGTGTACGATATCGACGAATGGGACGAGATTCTCGCTGTCCTCAACGGTGCTGAAGACCCTTTGGTGGTCAAACCGGCTTATGGATCCAGCTCCGGTCTTGGCATCACGACTCAAGTACAGAATCGCCGGGAACTGGAACGGGCAACACTGCTCGCCTCACTGTACGACCCACGGATACTGATCGAACGTTTTGTGCCGGGCGAATCGTGTCGCCTGCTGTTTCTGAATGGCGAGATGATTCATGGTGTGCGGCGGCGCGGTCTGCGCGTAACAGGTGATGACTCGTCGCCCATCAAGCAGCTGCTCCGCCGCGACGGTGCACCGGACTTGACTCGCGATGCCACCACCCGCATCACGCTTGCGGCACAAGGCCTGACGTTCGATACCGTAATTCCTGAGGGTCAGTCAGTGGTGATTCGCAACCTTCCGCTTGGTGAGTCCAAACGCCGGGAGTTGCGAACGGTGTACAACGAAACCATCACCGATGACGTGGGGCCCGCGTTACGCGATGAGGTCGGCCGGTTGGTGCGGGAGCTGCGTTGCCAATTCGTCGGTGTCGATTTAATCACAAACGACCCCGCCGTGTCGCTCGCGCAAAGCGGAGGTGTTTTTCTGGAGGTCAACACGACCCCGGGCATCCACCACCATTACCACACGCGCCAGGAGCGGGAACAACACCCCGTTGCCACGAAGGTTTTGGAATATCTACTACAAGCTGAGACGCAAGACGCCGAGAATGAAGTAGGCGTCGCAGGATACGACTACAACCGCCCGCGGGGCGACATTCGAGGATGATGATCATGCATCGAGACCGGCCGCTTACAACAAGCGGGAGCGTGAGTACAAAACAGTACTTGAACAGCATCGGCGTCCCGGAACTGGCACCACGCACGTCCCCCTTTGACCCGGGGTACGATCCCGTAACGTTAGAGAGTCATTTAGATCAAAGCGCCCACCTCATGTCGACGCTCAAGATTTCCATGGCCTGTTGGTTGGTTGCGGACGAGGAATCGACCCGACGCAAATTCGCGGCGGCGCGCCGGTATTCGGTGCAGACGGTTACCGGCGGGGGCCCATTTGAAGTGGCCGTCGCGCAGGGCCAGTTGGAGGGGTACCTCGATCTTTGCGCAGACGTCGGTGCGTCACGTATCGAATGCGGTGAAGGCTTCACAGAGATGTCTCTCAAACCCCGTGAAGTCATTTCCCTCGCCGAAACACGCGGGTTGGATGTCCAGTTCGAGGTTGGGAAGAAACACGGCGGCACGTTCGATGGCGACACCGTCTCCGAACTCATAGAACAGGGGTTGGAGTGGTTGGAGGCCGGTGCCCTGCAAATCGTCGTAGAGGGCCGTGAGAGTGCTGCGAACGTCGGGCTTTTCGGCGAGGACGGCGAAGTAAACAGCGCGTTTGCCGATCGGTTTGTTGAAGCGTTTGGAATGGAACAAGTAATCTTCGAGGCGCCGACCAAGCCGTCGCAGTTTGCCTTGTTGAACCATTTCGGCGCCGCAGTCGAATTGTGCAACATTCGTCTCGAGGAAATCCTGCGCGTGGAGATCTACCGACGAGGGTTGCACTCGGACGCTTTTGGTGTCGAAAAGTTGCGACCACAAAAGCCCGTCGTCGCCCAAGCCAAATCGTAACGATGAAACCTAAAGTCGTCATCGACTACTTACCCGAAAGTGTGCGCCACTACCGGGACGGATACGCCATTGTGGCCATTGACGTCATCCGTGCAACGACTACCGCTATTAGCAGTGTAGCCGAAGGGTGGCGCTGTTTTCCCGTGCCGTCCCTCGAACACGCGCTACCATTGGCGGCACGACTACACCACCCTTTGCTCGTTGGCGAATTGGGTGGCAACATGCCATACGGATTCGACGTGACGAATAGCCCAGCCAAGTTGGCCCAGCGCCCCGACCGAACCCGCCCCATCATCCTGCTATCATCTTCCGGCACACGGCTCATCTTCGAAGCCGCCGAAGGTGACGCCGTGTACCTGGCGTGTCTTCGCAACGCAAGCGCAACAGCATCGTACATCACAGGCCGTCACAAACGCGTGGCGGTGATCGGCGCGGGTACACGAGGAGAGTTCCGCGAAGAAGATCAGGCGTGTTGCGCACTCGTGGCCAAGGCGCTTGTTGCAAACGGTTTCGAATGCGAAGATACAAAAACCATCGAGATCATCGACCGATGGGCGGACGCGCCGGCCGAGGCCTGGATGCAGAGCAAGAGCGTAAAATATCTGCGAGATAGCAATCAGCTCGACGACCTCGAATTCGTGCGATCGCACATTGACGACATTTCGGCAGCGTTCATGGTCAAACACGAAGAGGTCACGCTTGTTTCCGCCAACGGTGGCCATCCGGAGATTCAGGAATGAAGGAGAATCCTGCGCCGGTCATCCCGTCGATCCCGGCACTTGTATTGGAAATCCATCACGGCAGTCTTGGGATTGCGCGTACATTGGGGCGCGTCGGTGTGGACGTGCATGGTGTCGACGCAAACGTCGATGACCCTGCCTTTCGTTCCAAGTATTTCCGCGGCGCACACCGGTGGGATCTGGTCGAGCAACCACCTGAGGCCACAGTAAGCTTCCTGCTTGACGTTGGGCGGAAACTCGGAAACAGAGCGCTCTTGATACCTACGTCGGACGACACCGTGCAGCTCGTGGCCGATCATGCGGATGCTTTGTCGGAAACGTTTGTATTTGCGCGCCAGTCACCGGATCTCATTCGGCGTCTTAAGAGTAAAGAGGAAAATTATCACCTTGCAAAGGACGTGGGTGTACCGGTTCCGGAAACACAGTTTCCAAAATCCAAGGCCGAGGTGTTGGAGTTTTGCGACCGCGCTACGTTCCCCGTCATGCTCAAAGGCATCGACGGTCGAAAGCTTTTCGACCGTACTGGTCACAAAATGGTAATCGTGCGGAATCCGCAGGAACTGCTCGAGTACTACGAGTCAATGGAAGATCCCGCCGACCCCAACCTCATGTTGCAGGAATATATCCCTGGCGGCGACGATACCATTTGGATCTTTAACGGTTACTTCGATGACAACAGCGAATGCAGAGTTGCCTTTACGGGAAGGAAGCTCCGGCAGACACCGCCCCATATGGGATCGACAAGTCTGGGCATCTGCGAGCCCAACGAGGCTGTCGAGCGCATGACAATAGACTTCATGCGCAACACGGGATACACCGGCATACTGGACATCGGTTTCCGCTACGACGCCCGAGACGGTTTGTATAAATTACTCGACCCCAACCCGCGTGTGGGTTCCACGTTTCGTCTGTTCGTAGGTACGAACAACATGGATGTCATTCGGTACCTTTACATGGACAAGACCGGACAGACATTGCCGAGCACAACACCCCGATATGGCCGTAAATGGTTCGTTGAGGAATCAGATTTAGAATCGTTCACGATTTATCGGAGTGAAGGCGAACTTGGATTTGTTGCATGGTTGAAGTCATTCAAAGGTGTACAGGAAGCCGCCTGGTTTGCCTGGGACGACCTGAAGCCTTTTTGGCCCACTGCCAGATCCATTTTCAAGAGAAGCATGCGGTTTGTCGGTCGAGCGTTTACGGGAAAACCAAGCCCGGCGGTCGCACATTTGACGGGTGATTCCACGGCGACAAGTGTCTCCACGGCCAAGGCCACGAAAGAAGCATAAAGCGTAGATTACGGGTACGGAGCTTGCCATTTTTTGGCCGAGCCCCGGATAACGTTCGAATTGAATCCACGACTGCACCTATAAAAGGATAAAGATGCTACCACCCAACACCTCCTGCCTCGTCACCGGCGGCGCCGGGTTTATCGGATCCAACCTCGTAGACCGATTGGTGCGAGACGGCCACACCGTCCGCGTCGTAGACAATCTCTCAACCGGCAACATGCGTAACCTGAATGACGCTGGCGATCGGATTGAGTTTATCGAGGGCGATTTGTGCGATCCGGCCATCGTAAAGAGGGGCGTTGCGGGCATGAACACGGTATTCCATGTCGCTGCCCTGCCAAGCGTACCCCGCTCGATGGCCGACCCATGGGGTTCACACGACAACAACGTAAACGCCACCGTTCGTCTCCTTCAGGGTTGCGCCGAGGCCAACGTGAGACGCGTGGTTTACTCGAGCTCCAGTTCGGTGTACGGTGACACACCGGTGTTGCCAAAGGTTGAGTCGGTCGAGCCGTTGCCCAAGTCTCCCTACGCGGCTGCTAAGTTATCGGGAGAACAGTACGTACTCGCCTTTGCCAGGGCGGGTATGGTCGAAGGCGCAGCCCTCAGGTACTTCAACGTCTTCGGTCCCCGCCAGGATCCCAATTCGGCGTACGCGGCCGTTATCCCCGCATTCATGGCCGCGGCCAAAAACGGTACACAGGCACGTGTCAATGGCGATGGCGGCCACACCCGCGACTTCACCTTCATCGACAACGTGATCGATGCCAATGTACTTGCGGCATCACAACCCGCCACAAAGGCAAACGGCCGCGTGTTCAACGTTGGCGCAGGCAGTCGGACGTCACTGCTCGAACTGCTCGAGCTGATCGGCGAGGTTGCCGGTACCAAGATCGATTTCGTCCACGACGCACCCCGCGATGGTGATGTGCGTGATTCGTTGGCCAGCCTCGATAGAATCGAGGAAGGACTCGGCTACCACCCCGCAGTCTCTGTTCGTGACGGACTGGAACTCACCTGGCGCTGGATCATGGATGCAAGTCCATCAGCGGTGGGCGAGGGAATATCGGCCTGAGTAAGTTGTAAGATGGCCAACCCACGTATCGCTCCCCAATACCTCGGGATACCCGGCGCGCCGGTCCATCCGGCCGTGTGGATGCAAGCACAGGAACAACGAGAAAGTAAACGTTTCTGGAAGTACGCCCCTTTGATCGGGATACTCATGCTCGCGTTGGTGACTGTCCGCCTCCACGAACTCATCGGGCCGCTCCGCTTCGTCAAGCCAACGTTTACGCTGGGTGTGTTCGGCGTTGGTTATCTCATCATGCGCTCGAGCACCAAGGCACGAACCTCGGCGTTACAGTATCTGCCGACAAAGTTGCTCATTGCGTACTTAATCTGGGTTACGCTTCTCGTACCCTTCGCCATTTGGCCCTCTCGGGCCTTTTTGACGGTGCAAACCCTGATCCCATGCGTCCTGATGGTTGGGGCGTTGGCCCTATGCCCACCAACCCGCAGTATGTCGGACAAGGTCACCTGGTTTTACTGGCTGATGATCATTGCCATTACGCTCTCGGCCTTCATTCTAAAAAAGGGCGACGACGGCCGACTGGCCATCGGTGGTTCGTACGATTCAAACGACTCGGCGGCCCTGTTCGCCACGGCCGTCCCGTTTGCACTTGGGATCATCAGTCGCAATCGAGGGAAAATACGATGGGGGGCAATCGCAGGTTTACTGCTGGTCGTCGCGGCCATCGCGGCTTCGCAATCCCGCGGCGGGTTTCTCGCGCTTGTGGCGGGCTGCTTTGTATTCGGGTGGGGGTTCAAAGCGTCCAAACGCATCATGATGATCGTTGGGATGGTGGTCCTGGGTCTCATCGGCTGGACGTTCACCGGGGACGAGTTCCGTGAACGTATGGGCACGCTGCTCGAGATCAAAGATGATTACAATTTCCAAACGTTCGACGGTCGTATTGCAATCTGGACACGCGGTGTTGGGTACACTTTAGAAAGTCCAATACTTGGCGTGGGACCCGGGAACTTCGGATTTCGAGACGGGCAGTGGCTGGCGCAACACGGGTTAACCGGCAAATGGAGCGCAGCTCACAACTCCTATGTACAGTCGTTCGCCGATCTCGGCTTCCCCGGTGGCATCTTGTTCCTGTCGTTGTTGATCGTGGCATCACGAGGCGCATATGCACATTGGCGACCCAAACGCAGCCGTCGCAAGAACGGTTACCACAGACCGGAATACCTCGCGTCGATAGCGGCCCTCGTGGTCGCCTCGTTCTTCTTGTCCTTTGCCTATTCCCCGGTCGTCTTTGGCGTGCTGGGGTTGGCCGCGTTGGCCGATCGAGCCCGAGTGGCAGAGGATCGCAGAATGCGCATAGCCAGAAAAATGACTATTGCCGCCGCACAGGCCCAGCAACCACCGCCTTCTGCTGCGGATTACGGATGCGCCATCCGACCCTCGCCCCCTCGGTCTCCCGGGTGGCGGAAACGGGGCCGTCGGTGGCTGAACGCACACCCGCTGATTCGCCAAAACTCACAGCAAACAGACATCTGAAGATCGAGATGGTGCTCGCTCAGCTTCATGTTGGCGGGATGGAGGTTATGGTCACGCACCTGATGCGCACCTTGCGGCAGCGGGGACATCAAGTGGGGGTTACCTGCATTCTGAGTGAAGGTCGCTTGTTTCAGCAACTGCAAGCAGACGGCTTTCGCGTGCAACTCGTACCAACGCACGGTTGGAGCAATCTGGTTTCGCCTCGGCACCTCATCCGTTGGTTCAAATCCGAGGCCGCTGACATCGTGCATATACACAGCGGCGCCTGGATCAAGGCGGCAATCGCGGCAAAACGCGCCGGCACCCGTTGTGTCGTGTTCACCCACCACGGGTTGGAGTCGCGAGAAAACCTGTTGGATCGGGCTCTGAATCGTCATGCGGCCCGTTACACAGACCGGATCGTCGCCGTTTCTGACGACCTCAAGGAAAAAATGTGGGACACGGGGGGAGTACCGGACCGGAATATCGATGTTTTGCCAAACGGCATTCCAACCGACGTCTTCACACCAGAAAATACACCCGCGGAACTACGGAAGCGATTCAGGATTCCCGACGAGGGCGTCATCATTGGCAACGTGGCGCGGATGTGGCCCGTCAAGAATCATATCGGTTTGATCGACGCATTCGCCCGTCTCAGCAGATCCCATTCCGATGTGTACTTGGTGCTCGTAGGTGACGGACCACTGCGATCGGACGTCGAAAAAGAGATCGCCCGGCAGGGCGTCGCCGACCGAGTGTTCTTGACGGGAGAGATTGACAACCTAGCTAACGTATATGGAGCGTTCGACCTATTCGCACTCGCATCTCACAGCGAAGGTACATCGATCAGCATTCTGGAGGCCTTAGCCAGCGGGACGGGTGTTGTGGCAACCGCGGTCGGCGGCACCCCCAGCCTCCTAGGAGATGGAGATTTCGGCACGTTGGTACCACCGGGCGATGCTGACGCATTTGCGGATGCGATGAATCACATGTTGAGCAACGATGTTGCACGTAACAGACTCAGCGCCGCGGGTAGAGCGCGGGTCACACAAAGTTTTTCCGTTGACGCAATGTGTGACGCATATGAGGCACTGTACTACGAAGAGATGGAACCGCTTGCAAAGAGAACCGTTTCAGCTAGGGGCACACAAGAATGTGTGGGATAGCCGGCGCCGTCATGTTGCACTCAGATGCGCCGGTTGCCACCGACGCCGTGCGCCGCATGACAAATGCCTTATCACATCGAGGCCCTGATGCCGAGGGGTTCTGGGAATCACGGTCCGGCCGGGCAAGCTTCGGCCATCGCCGTCTTTCCATCATCGACCTGGCCTCCGGCCAACAACCGATGGTATCATCCGACGGCCGCCGCGCCATCACGTTCAATGGGGAGATCTACAACTACATCGAACTGCGAGACGAGCTGATCGCCGCTGGAGAACATTTCGAATCGCAGTCCGACACCGAAGTTTTGCTCAGGCTGTATGAACTCGAAGGTGAGCGATGTGTCGACAAGCTTCAGGGAATGTTCGCTTTCGCTGTATGGGACGAAGACAAAAGAAAACTCTTTGTCGCCCGGGATCGTATGGGGAAAAAGCCGCTCTATTACACAACCTGGAATGATTGTTTTTTCTTCTCCTCATCCCTCGAGTCACTCCGCCAGGGCGTAACGCGGCGTTGGAATATCAATCTCAACGCCGTTGATGCGTTTCTCACACTCAGTTACGTCCCCGCACCTGCCACGATCTTTGAGGGAGTTCGTAAACTCGCGGCCGGTCAAACGTTGTTGTTAGAAAAAGGCGACCTTCAAACACGAACGTATTGGAATCCCCGTACGCACACCGCCCCGTTCCAAGGAACGTACGAACAAGCCGTCGATCGGATTGATGAGCTGCTCAATACGGCGGTGCGATACCGATTGCGGAGCGATGTCCCCTTGGGTGTCTTTTTGAGTGGCGGTGTCGATTCAACACTCATTACCGCACTCGCAGCCAAACACGCTAAGACGACGTTGCGCACCTTCACGGTGGGGTTCGATGAAGCGCAATTCGATGAAGCCCAATATGCGGCAGAGGTTGCGCGGGCCCTGGGCACCGAACACGTCACGTTACGTGGCCGACCGGATCTTGTAAACCTCCTACCGGACATCGTGCGGCACTTTGGAGAACCATTCGCTGACGCCTCGGCAATGCCAATTTGGATCCTTGCCGAAGAAACTCGCAAACACGTCACAGTGGCGCTCGGTGGAGACGGCGGAGACGAAGCCTTCGGTGGTTATCCATGGTACCCCACAGCCGTCAAGCTGAACAAACTCGGCGGGTTTGTGCCCAGTGGCCTGGCAGCCGCCGGGGGCCGTATGTTGGAGCGGTTCGGTCAGACCAGGCCGTCCTTAGGACGCGCATCACGTATCCTGTCGTTGTTGGGTGAGACCGACGCCAATCAGTTTGCACGTTTGCGCATGATCGTCGATCCACCCGAAATGCGACGACTGTACGCGGGCCCCCTCGCTCGACTTCGGGCAAACGGACATCCCCAGCCGGGCCAACAACTCGAAAGCATTTATAACGGCACGGATGGCAGCGCGTTGCAACGCATGCGTTGCGTTGACATCGAGACGTATCTTGCCGATCTCCTCATGCCGAAGGTCGATGTCGCGACCATGGCTCATGGGCTAGAAGTTCGTGCGCCACTATTGGACCACCTTGTGGTCGAGTTCGCCCTCTCCCTGCCCGATCAGTGGCTGATCGGACAAGACGGTGGCAAGCGTATCCTCAAGACTTTGGCACAACGCTATCTGCCGGCGAGTTTCTTCACGCGCCCAAAACGCGGTTTCGATGTGCCTTTGGAAGTCTGGTTTGGTGGTGAAATGCGCGGAACACTCGAGCAACTCACCCGCAGCGAGCGTTTGCTCGACACCGGTTGGTTCGAGCAGAACGGATTACGACAGCTGGCCGAAGATCACTGGAACGGCGTTCGGGATCAGACAAACCGCTTGTACAACCTACTCGTCCTGGAGGAGTGGCTGGGACAGCAATGACGCCTCCGGGGCTCGGCCATTCGCTTCGCAAGTTGGCGTGTACGGTTGGAAGTCACCACGCCGGTCGCAACATTCATCGCAAAGAATTGTTAATCGTGATGTATCACGGGGTGACGCAAAACCCGGCCGTTGCGAACCGATGGTGGCATCACGTTCTCGTTTCGGACTTTGCACGTCAGCTTCATTACTTGACGAAGCACTATGACGTGCAACCACTGGACAAGGCACTCGCCCAACTCTGGGCGGGGGGTTTGGAACGCCCTACCGCATGCATCACCTTCGATGACGGTTACCGGAACAACCACACGGTTGCGTTCCCCATCCTCAAAGAGTTCCATGCACCCGCCACGATATACGTGGCGACCGGAATGATCGGGACACAGCAAAGGCTCTGGACGGTCGAGTTGGACCATGCGTTCACGGCGACGAGTTTGCCCAACGTAGATCTCAATGTGTTGGGACTCGGGACGGCAAAACTCCACGGCGACGATCACCGACTCTTGTTCAAAAAGGTGCTCGACGGCGTGAAGGAGGTTTCGCAGCGCGACCGCCCCAGTGTATTGAAAACGATTTTCGATCAACTGGAAGCGCCGGAGGACCCGTTAACCCACGAACCGTTCTTGATGATGAGCTGGGACGAGGTGCGCGCCCTGTCCAAAAGCGGGCTGGTGACATTTGGCGGCCACACAGTCAACCATGAAATCGTCTCGCGACTCACCGATGAAAACGTACGCACCGAAATACTCGAGTCGATCGAGACAATCGAAACGCATGGCGCGGCAATTTCCAAGACGTTTGCCTATCCCAACGGCGGCCTGGAAGATTTTGATGTCCGGGCCGTGGACACTGTCCGTCAGGCCGGGTGCCATGGCGCCGTAACGACGGTGGAGGGGCTTTGCGATGACGATACGGACCACTTCGGTCTGCGACGTATTGGTGTGGGAAGCGATACGAGCTTTGATCAGTTTCGG
>JAZDDD010000138.1:0-6468 GCA_036679545.1 Gemmatimonadota bacterium
TGTCGTAACATGTCTCACGATCGATCGGGAAAACGGAAGGCTTTGGGTTGGCGGCGTTATCACCCGCAATCGATCGGAACATCCGGGTTTCACAACCGAGATTCATCAGCCAGGAAAGGACGTTTGGTTTCGGGTGTTAGATACGGGACGGCGATCGCACGAAGCTGACCGAAGTACCTTCATGGGTTTCGAAGGTGGTGCCGGATTCCTTACGTCGGCCGAGTATTGTGAGGCGCAGATCTGGCCGGGTCCGCCCGACGACGTCGAAAACGCTAGGACGAATCCGTTTCAGAAGGGACGTCTTCGCGTCTGGTAATCAACGCGTCTTAACCTCAGGGCGGGGCTCAATACGACCGGAGAGCCCTTCGCGATATTGGTCCCGCCCGCGGTCCACGTGATATACGAAATATGACGAGGATGCACCGCCTGATCGACACGGCTAAGTGGGCATTCGCAACGGCGCACAATTTGGGCGATATTGGCGTTTCCAGGTGCATGATACGATGGAGACGCGATGGGAGAAACCCGAGTCGATTTACTCCACCTCCTCGAGGACTTGCGCGATGCGTATCCCGGATCCATCGAGGAGACAATCGTCACCGAGATCGTAGCGAATGCGTTGGATTCCGGTGCCACGCGCATTGTGGTGCGTACCGATCCGGCAGCGTCAACACTGACCGTCGTCGACGATGGTATAGGTATGCAGAAAGCGCAGCTTGCTCGGTATCATGACGTTGCTGCATCGACGAAAACGAGAGGAAAAGGCATTGGGTTTGCCGGTGTCGGCATCAAGCTCGGACTGCTCATCTGCGATGAGGTGTTCACCGAGACTCGGCAAACTTCGCGAAGCGTTGCGACCACTTGGCGTCTCTCGTCAAAGCGGCGTGCACCGTGGAAATGGACAGAACCTGTGGGGCTGGTTGCCGCTCACGGAACCGCTGTCCGATTGAAGGTCCAACACGGCCTTTCACCGCTCGTGGATTCCGATTTCATCCGGCGAGTACTGGCCGGACAGTTCCTGCCGCTCTTTGATCCAACGTTCGACTCTATCCTGTCAACGCAATACGCTCATGCCGTCCGGTTCGAGGTGAATGACGACGAGCTGACGCGAACCGTCATTCCGGGGGATACGGCGGCAATTGCTGTCCGTTTGCCCCGCAAGCGAAAGCCCTCCGCCTCTGGATACATGATCCGTGCACCGAGCTTGCCGGAACATCAACAGGGAATGGCCGTCAGCACGTTCGGTAAAGTGATCAAACGCGGATGGGATTGGCTCGGCATCACACCCGCAGATCCAACGACGATCGGTGGGGTGATCGAAGCACCCGCATTGTCCGAATGTCTAACATTGAACAAAGCGGATTTCATTCGTTCGGGATCCCACGGCGCGACCTACCTGGCCTATCGCAAAGCGATCCAGGAAGCCGTGTCAAATCAATTTGCCGAATGGGGAGCCAGTCGAGACCAACGCGAACGCGATCAACGAAGAGCCGCACGCCCGGTTGAACGAGATCTCGAAAAAGTGCTCATCGATCTCGCGGATGAGTTTCCGCTCCTCGCGACATTGGTGGAACGACGAACCGGTGGCCAGCGACGGTTGCCCATTGGCATCGCGAACGAAGACGCCACCCACCGTCTTCCGGTTGGAGGACCAGAAGCGGCACCCGATGATGCGCCGGACCGGACCCGTGCGGACACTGAACCGCCTACTTCCACACCGGAACAGATTCGCGAACCGGAACCACCAGCCATCACCGCCCCGCGCCCTGCCACCAAAGGCCCTACACGTCCGACGAAATACCGGTTGAACATTAGGTTCCAAGAACGTCCCAGTGATCCGGAGCTGGCTCGACTGATCGAGTCAACGGTTTGGATCAACGAATCACATCCCGCTTACCGACGTTCCATCACGACGCGGGCAGCGCCGTATCACATTGCGCTGTCCACCGCGATGGCATTGTCGCGTCTCGCAGTCGAGCCAGCGCAAGAACACGATTTCATCACCGCCTTTCTGGCGTGTTGGGGGACGGAGAAAAAACTCCGACGCTAGTTGCGCGGCCGGAAATGCCGGGACGGATAGTAGACGATACCAACAGTGAGATGGCCCGTGTCTTGATCGAAATCCGAATCCGTCAGGTTCGCACTCAATCCAGTTTGAAGTTGCATTTTGAGAAATTCTGCTCCCGCTCTCAGCGTGAGCGCCGGTTCCAAAAGCACATACGAAGAGTTTTGCCGGAGCAACGACACCTGGTCCTCGCCCGCAAAGATGAGACTCCCCGACACATTCCGATAATTCAAGGACATGACGCGAACAGAAAACGCGGCCTCGAAGTATCGCAACCTGATGCCAAATGCTGACTGCGCACCCACACGCAGAACACTACTCTCGATTGTACCGGTGGTACCTGGATTCGAAGACACAGTCGATGGAAAGTGGTTCTCTAAATCACCAACACCGAGCAGGCCGTACGCCTCAAATGTCCAAGGCGACCCGATCGACGCAAAGTAACCGACGCCCCCCTCGGCAAAGTTCCCGGTATCTCCGTCACCATCTTGGTCATCTTCCGGCCGATAAAACGCGCCGCTGAACAAAACGCCGAGTTCGTTTGTGAAGGCGTACGAGACCTGAACTTCGGCCCGTCCCTCCCCTGCGGCCAAACTGATAGTGGCATCGGTCTGTTCGCGTAACAAGGGGATATTGTGGGTATTTGGGGCATAATACTTTGGGCTGCACGCCATCAAGAGCAATGCAGGCCACATCACGCGATATCTCCACGAAGACAAGCCCACAAGGATGATTCGCCGGGTGGTTGCCATCATAACCACCTCGAAAAGCAATTTCGTGATTTTTGTGGATTTCGTGGCGAAGATTTGATGTAAACTTTCATTATTTTCGCATGATTGACGAGTCCACACCTGACGGTGTGAAGTGTGCTTGAACGGGCGGTCGCGGTGTCACGTACTTCGGCCCGGCGTAAATCGCGACGGGTCCGTGCGCGATTCCGGTTTGAAACGAACGATACCCAAGAGTGACGTATCCAAACTTTTCCTCCAGGTCCTCGAGTGATATGCGGAACGTCGAACTCCAGAACATCTCGCCGTTCACCAACAACTCGACGGTTCCATCCGGAAGTACCTGCAGGGCATAGGCATTCCACTCGTCCGTCTGTCGCGGAACAGGCAGGACTTCGCGATGATCCATCGTCGTGATCCATGCCAGTGCCGCTTCGTCAGCCGTTGGACCCTGAATACGAAAATCCACTATGAAATCCGCCTTCGTCGAGATCAACGAATCAGTCGATATGTCGGTTCGCAGACCCAGGCCGAACGTTTGATGCAACTGGCCGGTGAACGGGAGACGACCGTACGCTTCCACCGTCACTCCCTCACTGAGCGGTATCGGCTCACGTAGCATGACGCCGCTTTCGAAAAACGCATCTCCGTTGTTGACCAGGACTCCACCCCCGGGGCCACCACGAGATCGAGTGGTGGGAACCGGTTCGCCAAATCTAAGCCACATATTCGAATCGAGCGGTGCCGTCCAATCCTCTCGTTGCAACGGGTCGATGGGCAGCTCCACTCGCGGCAACGAAACGATTCTCAACGTGTCGGCCCGCCATCCTGACAGGGTCGCAATGACCTCCAAGCGCCCAACATCCATCACACGGAGCCCTCCGCGCTGCGAGAACCGACCAGCCGCTGGACCACGTGCCGACCAGCCAATCGGTAAGTTGGCAACCGCCGTTGTGTCGCCGGATTCGTCGAAAGCCACCACACCAAAGGTCAGGTGTTCACCCGGACTTACGATCTGACGATCAGGCGTTACCACGATGCTGTCGATCCACCGGTTTGCACCGCGTTTTCGGATCTTCGGCAAGCCGACAATGTCACCACGAAAAGTCAACTGACGTGTTTGACCATCCAGGATATCTACCGCCCATACGTCGCCACCTTGACCGTCCTGGACGAGGACTGCAAGCACCCGCTGCGACAACCACCGAGGCGACTCAACCGATGACTCAAAATGCGCAACGCTTTGAAGATCCGTTCCATCGGGTCGCATCGTCATGACATCGGCACCGCTTGATCGCTCCGATACGAAGGCAATCCGTTCACGGTCGGGACTCCATGTCGGTTCAGCATCGCGTGCCACATTGCGCGTAATATTGTGTAAACGCGTTCCGTCAAAATCAATGACGTGAATATCCGGATGTTCCCGATCATCCGCCGTAAAAACGATCTGGGTTCCGTCCGGTGACCAACTTGCGGAAGGTCGTGCAGCGCTTGTCTTGGTCGGCGACAGACGTCTAGTTGCACGCGTATTCAGGTCAAACACGCGTAGGTCGTGCACGTAGCTTCGGCCTGCCTGATGGACGCGGCGCCTGGCGTAAACCAAATACCTGCTGTCGGGTGACCACACCAACGGGAATTCGTCTTGCGGTGTCGATGTTAGTGTAACCACACTGTCGGTGTCGTGCTCTCTTATGGCCAGATTCCAACCGTCGGCGGCCGCCAGCGAAAAAGCAATCCACTTATTGTTGGGTGACGGAACATCCGAAAACACCTCGTCGTCCAGTGATCGAACGTTGACACGCGTTCCATCTAGCTCGAGAAGTGACGTAGTCGTGTCAGCCCCTTGCTCAACCCAGACGACGACTCTCGCTGATACGTTGGCGAGTGGACCGATGGGACGTGCGCGAAGGCTGATCGCCGCAATCGTTGCGACTGCGGCCACCAATGTTGCGAGGATAGGCACAAACACAAAACGGCGTACGCGACTCTTTTCGCCTCGATGTTCGAACGAGCCCATCGACTGAACCGCCGGGTCCGTACCGGCAACAACGGTTCGAAACATTTCCTCACGCACACGCTCCATTCGTTCCCCCCATTCAGATGACGGAGCATCGCCCATTTCGCGATCGAGAAGTGTGCGGTATGCTTTGAAGGCTCCAAGAGCTGCCACCTCATCACCATCAGCTCTGAGTGCCCGCACCAGCAGCATCTGGGCTGCTTCGTCCAGCGGGTTGACGTCGGCAAACGTTCCGGCCGTGCGTACAGCGGCAGCGGTATCTCCCTCGCCAATGGCGTTCTCAATCAGCTTCGTATACGCCAGTTCAACACCGTTATGTATCTGAGAGTTCTGCGCTTCGATCCAGTGTTCGAGCTCAACGCTCACTCTGCGTTCTTGACCGGCGAGGAAGGGGCCGCGATAAAGTTGGACGACACGCGCGAAGTCCTGTGCGCGCAGCGCGACCTCCAGTTGCCAAAAGTCGGCCTCGATCACGTGGCGGTTCAACGTCAAGCGTTCGCCCTCACGAACGATTAGGTCAGGTGCCCTCTTCGTAAGGAGAAATAGCGCCTGCCGTAGGGAACGGCGTGCATCACCGAGATCGGCATCGGGCCACAACAGTGGCGCGAGATGATCGCGGCGGCCTGAAAGCCGTGGGGATTTTGCGAGCAGCGCGAGTAAGATGAGGGGCCGAGCCTGCCCCACGAGACTATCGTCCGGCTCGGACGATCGAGCCAACGAAATACAACCCAGCGTGGTGAATAAATATGCAGGATCGCTCATGCACCCCCCAACTACGGATTGTGCCCCGCGACCCCTCTTCGAATGTAGTGACCTAGCAACACGGCACCAAGGCCTCCATCGGTAGGGGTGGAGCCGCCCGTGGGGGTCGGGCGACTCCGGTACCATCCGTGCATTCGTGAAGCGTTCCCGCTCCACGAGACCGATGAACTCCTTACCCTGCGGTCACTTCGAGGCGAACCTTCTCCACGTCATCGGAGAGGGGGCACGTCACTTCATACGTTCCGGCCTCCAAGGTCACGGTGAAATTGTCCGTATCGCCTGGGCCGAGGTTGCCCTCCAGCGACGCCTCCCAGTCGCCTCGCGCGATTTTCAGGCTGTGCTCCTCGGTACCACCGTTCCTAACGACGAAGGTGATCTCTCCCGCTACGACAGACGCCGGCATCTCGATCTTGTACTCAGTGATCAGCACCTCGACGTCAGGAGCCGGCGCGATTGCCCGGTCAGTCAGATCGACGCTGGGTTCAAGCGACGCACTTGGGCGGTCGGGTGTCGCCGCAACGAGGACTACTGTGAGAGCGAGAAAGGTCCCGCTAGTGACGATCCAGCCGAATCCTTGCCGGCGGCTTGTGGTTTTGTTGAGAATCATTGAGCTCTCCTCCTGAACGATTGTTTAAAGCAAGGTCTGTTTTGTTCCGACCTTGACGCACCAACACTCAAGCATGTGGGTGTTAAACAACCGTCACTTGATTAGGCCGGAGACGTCTTTGTGGGGTGGAGGAGACGGGAATTCAGCCATTAGATGACGTTGAACAGCGAACAGCGAACGTCGAACAGCGAACGTTGAACGGCGAACGGCGAACGGCGAATGTGGGACGTCGCACGAGTTTTCTGATTCCTGCTGGCATTGAAAGGCCTATGACTTGGCCAGAAGGGTT
>JAZDDD010000139.1:0-5671 GCA_036679545.1 Gemmatimonadota bacterium
GAAGCACGAAATTGAACTAATGCCCACTTGGTTACGACGTCGGGGACGCCAAACTGACCGGCCTTCTCCGGAGATGTGGAATGCCAGACCGCACAAAAGCAACAACCATCAGCGCAATTCTGTTTGCAAGCGTTGTCGGCGCGTGCGCCTCGACGAGCCAAGCACGGGACACACCAAGACCGCAACCGACAAGGCAGATCATCAACTCGTCCGTTGGAGTGATTCGAATATACGACGAACCGGGAACGGAGCCTCGGATCGTCAAGGCCAGCACGGGAGACATCTGGGCAACGCTCCCCACAGTATTCGAACACCTGGAAGTCCCCGCGGACGTCGTGAATCCACAGGGATTGGAGATCGGAACGCAGGGATACCGGCCGCGCCGCATAGCGGGCGAACGGTTGTCGACGTTCTTGAACTGCGGCGCTGGATCAACTGGACAACGCGCCGACAATTATGAAGTGTACATGTCTGTAGCCACCCGTTTAACCGAACAAACGTCGGATAGTACGTTGGTCCACACGACGATTAGTGCCACAGCAAAACCCCGAACTGTCAGCGGAAGTACCGTGGTTTGCTCGTCGCGCGGGGTGTTGGAAATGCGCGTGGCACAACTTATCGTGGATCAACTCCGCACGCGGCGATGAGAAGAGTGCCACCTCTCTCAGGTCGCAGGCGCCCGCTGGGTTGGTTTCAGCGCTTCCATGCTTCCATTACCGAAGTCAAAGATATAATTTCGGGGATTCGATCACTGCATCATCCACCAACCGGAGGTTTCATGTATCGCCGCGTTACGCTCTTACCCCTCATGGCGGTGGTCTGGTCTGCCATTCCGGTAGTCGCCCAAAGCTCGCCAACGGACTACCGCGACGAGTTCCTGGTGCACTTCGAGCAATCCAGCAGCAAGGTCCTCGCACTCGCGGAAACCGTGCCTCAAAACCTTTACGCTTGGAGTCCCGCCGAAGGCGTCATGACCATCTCCGAAGTCTACATGCACATCGCCCGGTACAATTTCATGTATCTCGAAGAACAACTTGGCATTGACGCGCCACACGACATCGACTACGCAAATCTTGAGTCCATTGCGGACAAACATGTCGTCACAGAAGTGGTGCAACGTTCCATAGAACACGTGCGTAGTTCGGTCTCCAATATGGCAGACGTAAAATTGACCTCCACCACCAGGTTGTATGGACGGGACATCCCGGGTTGGGCAGTCCTTTTCCAACTGCTCGCACACATGAATGAGCACGTTGGACAGTCGGTGTCCTATGTACGCATGAACGGAATCGCACCGCCTTGGTCAACCTGACTTTCTTGGCACTCACCGCCGTGTAACATCTCCGAGCGTCCACAACTTTTTCGCATGGGCGCTTGGCGAATCGAAACGTCGCTTTCGTACCGCCTTTACCATTTGAGGACGCAGGAGTCACCAATGAAACGTGTCAACGGATTAGCCCCAGTGTTATGCATGGTCATTGCATTCACACTCATACTGCCGATGGGAGCCGCGGGACAGCAGATACCCTCCCCCGAAGACTTTTTCGGCCATGAGATGGGTGCCGACCGAAAGTTGGCCCGCTGGGACAAGCTGGTTGAGTACTACGACCTACTTGGCGAACGCAGCGACCGAATGCTCGTTGTCCATATGGGACCGTCGACATTGGGCAATCCCTTCCTCGCGTTGTTCATATCGACGCCGGAAACCATTGCAAGACTCGACGACTACAAGCAACTGAATGCGGTTCTATCGGATCCACGGGGTCGGTCAGAAGCCGAAATTGAACGGGCTATCGCCAATGGCAAAGTCGTTCTTGTGCAGTCTTATGCCCTGCACTCGACCGAAGTCGCAGCGAGTCAAACGGCTGCCGAGGTTGCCTACGAAATGGTGACACGCACGGATGAGGAAATGGAGAATATCCTCGAAAACACCATCTCCATCTTGATTCCTGCGTTCAATCCAGACGGCAACATCATTGTTACGGACTGGTACAACCGTTGGGTCGGGACCGAGTACGAAGGCGTCAACCCGCCCGAGTTGTACCATCATTACATTACACCGCGCGGATCTATCTACCACCGTACGCCGAACCAATCCGACCCGACGGTGATCCTCTCGTCTGGCGCGAAATGTCCTGGTACGGCGCACACATGGCCTATAAACATGAGGAGGCGGGCAGACAGGGTGTCGTGAACGCCGCCATTTACTCGGGCTGGGGACACTTTGGCTTTCACTGGATAACACCATTTCACAATATCGCTGGGATGCTCACTGAATCTGCCAGCGCACGACTCGCCACACCGCTGTATGTGCATCCCGACCAACTGCGGGGCTCACGCCAACTCCCAGAGTATGAGGCCCAAACAACGTTTCCCAACCCCTGGCCAGGCGGTTGGTGGCGAGTTCGTGATATGGTGATCAATCAAAAGATCTCGACATTTGCCGCGCTGGACATGGCTGCCCGAAACCGGGCAACGGTGTTGCGCAATATGTCCTTGAAGGCACTTCGCCAAACCGAACGTGGCGCCAATGGTGAAACGGTTGCCTACATCGTCCCGGCTGATCAACACGATCCGCTGACGGCCGCCAAGATGGTCAACAAATTGTTGGGACAGGGTGTGGAAGTGCATAACGCCGCCGCGTCCTTCACACACGAAGGACGTGTGTACACTCCGGGAACCCATGTCGTATCCATGGCGCAGCCAAAGCGGGGGTTGATCCGATGGCTGCTGGGGCAGACCTATTATCCCGACAACACGTATACACGAGATCGTGATGACAATCCCATCCGACCGTACGACATGTCCACCGACAACATTGCAGAGTACATGGGTGTTCGTGTGGATCCGGTGGGCACGATGGTAACGGCAAACCTAACCGTGGTCGCCGACACGATCGATCCAACTGGTCACGTCACCGTTGGACAGTTTGGTTACGTCCTCTCCGGACGTCTCAACGACAGTTTCAAGGCTGTAAATCTTTTGTGGCGCGATGGTATCACCGTTCGCCGAATTACCCAACACACATCGGGTCTGGAACCCGGGGACTTTGTGGTATCTGGTTCCGCGTCTGCTACCGCGGTCACGCGTATCGCGGATGAAACTGGCGTCGATTTCCAACCATTGGACGTCGATGCCTCTTCGGTGAGCGTCGCCCTGACCCGACCACGCGTTGGGATGTACCAGCGCTACCTCGGTGGAAATATGGATGAGGGGTGGACGCGGTGGTTACTTGAATACTTTGCGTTCGAGTATTCGTCCGTAATGGACCCTGAGTTGAAGACGGGTAACCTACGCAGCAACTATGATGTCATCATATTGCCAGATGACAACGTCGCGCGTATGACCGGCGAAGAACCATCCGGAGGAGGCCGTGGCTTTGGCGGTGGGGCTGATCAGTATCCCCCGGAGTATCGCAGTGGCTTTGGACAGGACGGCGTGGACGCTTTGGAAGCGTTTGTCGAGGCGGGTGGAACACTCGTGACATTCGCAGGCGCCGGTGCGCTCCCCATCGAGAAGTTCGAACTTCCCATTCGCAATGTCGTGGCAGGGATTCCCACCAAGGATTTCTGGTCACCCGGTTCAACCCTGAAAATCGACGTGAATAACACCAACCCCATTGCGTACGGTATGCCAGACCGAGCGCTTGCGATGTTCTTGCAGGGCAACCACGTCTACGGGATAAATCCAAGCAATCGCAATCACCGAGTCGAACGTATCGCCACATATGTTGATCGGGATATTCTGCAGAGTGGATGGCTCGTTGGTGAGGAACACATCTCGAACAAGGCCGCCGTTGTCTCGGTGGGCCACGGTGACGGCAATGTCGTCCTGATAGGGTTCCGCGCCCAACATCGAGCCCAAACGCATGGAACGTTCAAATTTTTGTTCAACGCCCTTGTGAGCGGGTCGTCGCCAACGGGAAACATTGCGACAGGCGGGAGTTGATGAGTTTCCACATCCTTGGATTCGCGAGGTTATAACGCCAATGTTTCCCCTACTCGTGGCGCTGTCCGTTACGATGTCGGCAGTAGCTCAACAAGACACTGTCCGTTTTACACCTTCGGTAGGCCATCCGACGTTCGCCGTCCGCGAACCGGTACTCCGTATCAACCCTGGCACGGTCCTCATATCCGAGACCAATCGTGGGGCGTACTACGAGCCGGGCGGCGGTGCGTTTCCGGGCGAGGTCGGCCCATTCTACATCGAGGGCGCGACACCAGATGACATACTGGTCGTGGAAATCATCCGCGTGCAGCCCAATGGCCGGCTGGCCGGCGTCCAGCTCTATTCGGACTTCGGCGGACTAGCCACCGATAGCAGGTTGCGCCTCTTAAACGATCCAATCGAGCCGCGCCGATACGAATGGCTTCTCGATCGGGAGGCAATGACCGGAACGACAACACTGCCAGATAGCCGTATGCGTGAGATTACCATTCCGCTGCGCCCAATGCTCGGGCGTCTCGCGGTGGCACCCCGAGGCGAGGAGGCATACAACGGTCTATGGCCCGGTGATTTTGGTGGAAACATGGACGCACCTGAAGTGCGCGAAGGCACGACAGTGTATCTACCGATCTTCCACGACGGAGCATACTTGTACTTCGGTGACGGACACGCCAGACAGGGCGAGGGCGAGGTCAACGGCACAGGATTGGAAACATCCATGGACGTGACGTTGCGCATCGATCTCATCAAAGGCAAAACCATAGATTGGCCACGCTTCGAAGACGAGAACTACATCATGGTCGCTGGTTCGGCACGACCATTGATTGACGCATTCCGACTAGCCCATGTTGAACTCGTGGAGTGGCTCGAAGCAGATTATGGTTTCGGCAAGTGGGATGCGTACATGTTGGTAGGGCAACTAGGAGAGAGTACGGTTGCCAACATCGTCGATCCAATTTACACCGTCGTCGCGAAATTCCCGAAGGAGCATCTCCCACCCCCACAGTGATCCTGCGAATTACTGCACTTTCGGATTTTCGAGTGGGAAATGACGATCGTTCGCCACCGAGCTGTTCGATCGTTAGTGAGGCGGCCTACTTGGCTGGCGCAACGGACAGGTCACGCGTGGCATAGGAACCCCGCTTCCACCGCGGCGTGTCCCGATGCACCTGGCGATACCGTTCTCGAATCTCGGCGAATGTTTTCTCGCTGTTGGGGCGAGCCGCGGGTGTCATGAACGCCTCGAGGCGTTTGGCCAGACGCCGACTGTTCTCCTCCTGCATGACCGCAACGGCCCCTTCCACGATGATCTTCTGCGCAAGAAGTTCCTTGCGTGTTTTTGTATGAATGCTCTCAGCGATGGGCGCTAAGATCAGATTGCTTACTACCCGCCACGCCAAAGCTAGGCGATAACTGCGCCATTTTTTGGAACACACGTTCGTGTTGTTCACGTCGTAACTTGAAAAAATGCATCTCGGTGTAGAGGATCTCCCGGAAGCTTTTCTCGGGATAGCTATCGACCATCATGCTGAGGGCCGTCTTGAGGAAACTTACGGTCGCCTGCCCTTCGGCTGCCTCCAATGCCAACCTACCACCCTGGCGGGATCGCATGGAGATGTCCATCAGCGATTCCACCACTTCGTCGGGTGTGGGGGCCTTGACCACGTAACTGTTTCGCGCAACACGAATGGCCGCAAGTATGTCATCTGCGGAATAACTGAGAAAC
>JAZDDD010000014.1:0-7117 GCA_036679545.1 Gemmatimonadota bacterium
GCGGACGATCAGTCCGACGTGCTCGAAGCCTTACGCCTGTTACTCAAAGGCGAGGGGTTCAGCGTAGAAACGGTCGAATCACCCACCGAAGCAATCGCTCGCGCCGAGGTACGGGACTACGACGCCGTGCTGATGGACATGAATTATACGCGCGATACAACCTCGGGTGCGGAAGGACTCGACCTGCTCTCGAGGCTGCGGGGCATTGACGGCAGATTGCCCGTCATTGTCATGACGGCATGGGGCAGCGTGGAAGGTGTCGTCGAGGCCATGCGGCGTGGCGCAAAGGACTACATCGAGAAACCGTGGGATGACAGCAGGCTCATCGCCACTCTGAAAACACAAATCGAATTGGGGCGCGCACTGCGCCGGAGCCAACGTCTCGAAGCTGAAAACCGGCGGCTCCGTCCCGGACTCCCGGATCTCATCGCCGATTCTCCATCGATGAAACCGGTCCTCGAACTGATGGAGCGCATCGGTCCATCCGACGCAAATGTCCTCATCATGGGCGAGCACGGATCGGGGAAAGAGGTCGTCGCCCGTTGGTTACACGCTGCGTCGGAACGCGCGAATCGTTCGCTCGTCACGGTCAATGCGGGTGGTCTTTCCGAGGGCGTATTCGAAAGCGAAATCTTTGGACACGTGAAGGGTGCGTTTACTGACGCAAAGTCCGATCGTGTTGGGTGTTTTGAATTAGCCGATCAAGGCACGTTGTTCATGGACGAAATCGCCAACGTCGGTCCAAAAGAACAGGCGAAACTCTTACGCGTCATCGAGACGGGAGAACTGCAACGCGTTGGGTCTTCCAAAATGCGAACGGTCGATGTCCGTATACTCTCCGCCACAAACGCAGATTTGAAGAAGGTCGTAGCGGAGGGTCGGTTTCGCGAAGACCTTTTGTATCGGTTGAACACCGTAGAAATTCATATTCCGCCGTTACGCGAACGACGCGACGATATCACAACGCTCGCCATGTTCTACCTCGGACATATGGTCCAAAGGTATCGTAAAGATTTCACCGGCTTTGATCCCGGCGCGTCCGTCGCCATGCAGAAACATGAATGGCCGGGCAATGTGCGAGAGTTGGCACACGTCGTCGAACGCGCCGTACTCATGGCACAGGGCGACTCCATCACCGCGGAGGATCTTGGCTTAGGTGGAAACGCCAGAGCAAATACCCAAGTGGAAGACATGACGATGGATGACGCGGAGCGATTCATAATCCAAAATGCCTTGAGACGTCACGACGGCAACGTCAGCGAGGCTGCGCAGACCCTTGGATTGAGCCGCAGCGCGTTGTATCGGAGATTGCAACGTCATAGCCTATGACGCACGATACCAAAACGTTTCTCCTCGCGTTGGCGGTAGGTTTGCCTGCCTTGGCGGTTGCGCTGGTGCTTCTTTGGACGGGCAACCTTAACGATCAACTCCGCTGGACCATCGGTATTTTCATAACGAGTAGTTGGCTTTTGACAGCCCTTGTCGTTCGCAGCCACGTCACCAAACCACTACAGACCATCTCGAACATGTTGTCGGCCCTCCATTCCGGGGATTACTCCATTCGTGCACGACCAAATCGGGCGGACGATGCCTTGGGTCTCGTAATTTCCGAAGTCAACAGTCTTGGTGAGACTTTGCACAAGCAGCGGTTGGACGCCGTCGAAGCCGCCGCGCTCCTCACTAAAGTCATGGAAGAGATAGACGTCGCAATCTTTGCGTTCGATCAAGACCGGGCGCTCAAACTGGCCAATCGGGGCGGTAAGCGGCTATTGGGCCGAGACGATATCGTCGGTAAGAGTGCCAGCGAATTGGGTCTGTCCAATTGTCTGGATGGAAAGCCACACAGAGTCCTGGACACACCCTTCGCAGGCCGCATGGGACGCTGGGAACTGAGGCGGAGCCGATTTCGCGAGGGTGGTTTGCCACACCAATTGATCGTGTTAGCCGATCTCACACGGGCGCTTCGACAAGAGGAGCGACAGGCCTGGCAACGACTGGTGCAGGTCCTGCGACATGAGATCAACAACTCGCTTGCACCGATCCGATCCCTCGCGGGAACCCTCAGACGTATCCTGGCTCGTGACCCCATGCCGTCCGACTGGGAAGAGGATTTGACCCGCGGTTTGGACATCATCGCCGACCGGTCGGGCGCATTGAGCCGTTTCATGGCCGCCTACACCAGGCTGACGAGACTTCCCCAACCCACCTTCGCACCTTTAGACATAGCCGCGTTGATTCACCGCGTGGCCGGACTCGAGACACGGCTGACGGTTGAGATCATGCCGGGACCGGACCTGAAGCTGGCCGCTGATGGCGACCAACTGGACCAATTACTGATAAACCTTGTGAAAAACGCCGTGGATGGAGCCTTGGAGACCGGCGGAGGTGTCCGGATAGGATGGAATCGAGAGCAGAATAATCACGTGGTGGTTTGGGTTCAGGACGATGGCCCGGGTGTTTCTAATATGGAGAATTTGTTTGTCCCTTTCTTCACCACCAAACCCACCGGTTCCGGAATCGGTTTGGTCTTGTCTCGACAAATCGCCGAGGCACATGATGGCACGCTGACACTGGAAAATCGCTCCGACGCACGGGGTTGCGAGGCCCATCTCCGACTACCGCTCGGCCCGGACTGACCTCAAGAAGCGGCTCCATCGACGGCCAAATTTAGGAAAATTTTTTTCCCGCCAAAAAAGCATTATGATGTTGGTATAATGCAAAGTTCGCCGCCCTTCGGAGAAAACGCCGTGCGGTGACGACGATGTGGTCTGGCAATCCCATCTAGCATCTAAGCTGTTGAAGGAATTGAAGTTACTACCTGGGAACCGGGTGCCGCCGCCGGTTGGCACCCGCTTTGCAGGTTATTTATGATCCGTTGGATTCTGAGGTTCGGAATGACGCGTGCAAGCGACCGTAGGGGATACTCTTTCGTCGAGATGCTTACGGTCTTCGTCGTTTTGGGCATTCTATTGGCCGTCACCATCTTCTCGATGGCTCCGGGTATCCAGCGTGCGCGAGTGCGTAATGCCCTCAACGTCGTTGCGGGCGACCTACAGCATGCACAGGCACTTGCCATTAAACACTCGCGCCCAATCGCGATCGTCGTGGTTCCTTCCACCAAGCAATATCTGATTCGCGACAGGGACACGCCCTCAAACGTGTACCGGAATCGATCTCTAGGGCCGGACACGGATTTCGGACTGGACCAATTCACCGCATCACCCACGTCGGTCGAGCTGTTCCCAAACGGCGTCGTGCGCGCCACGACAACTTTCACACTGGGTCTGGAGTCGTACGTTCGTGAGATCAAACTCACGAAGGCTGGCCAGATTCGGATAATTCCGAATTGACGGGGCTGGTCATGAAACGCAACGGGTCCCAAAAACGCCGGGCCGGCGAGCGAGGAATATCCCTCGTTGAAGTGATGATCGCACTCACGATCTTTAGCGTCGTACTGGTCGCGCTCGGTGGATTGATGTTCAGCGTTGCCAAACAGACCCGTCAGTCGGCCGCCACAACTTTTCGCCAGGCGGCAATGCAACGCGCGGCCGCATGGATCGACGTGCTTCCCTGGGACAGCATCACGCCCTCGGCCGGTTGCACTGCGGATTCATCCGGTCAGTTGGCGTACGACCGGTGTGTGTCGGTGGTCGATACCACACCCCGATTGAAGCGGATCACGGTGGTTGTCTCCCCCACCGGTGTGCTATCGGCGTTGCCGGACACGCTGGTCATCTATCGCAACCGCACTCGATCTGCGGCACCCGTATCATGAAGAGCCGCGCTGGTTTCACCCTTATCGAGTTGATCGTGACCATGATCGTCGTGGCGGTCTTGGGAACGATTTTCGCGCAAATGCTCGTACAGGACTCTCGTTTCGTGAGCAAACTGGAGGCAATGGTCGAGGCACGCCAAACTGCGCGTGCGGCGTTGACAACCATTTCGGTCGAGACACGCATGGTGTCGGCTGGCGGTGTTACCGAGGCAACACCGGCTCGGGTAGGTGTGATCGTTCCGTTTGCCTGGGGTGTGGCGTGCGGGCGGGACGGCAGTTCGACGGTGGGGTCCCTGATTCCGACAGACTCCATGATGTTCGCAAGCAGTTTCACCAACACCAGTAGTGTCAATTGGATCAATGCCGCCGGGATTTACGTGAGTTTGCCGCCAGCGACCGCACCGGTTCTATCCACAAACATTGCGGCCTGCACGGCATTGGCAGATACCGTCCGTGCGCTACCTGGCGGGCAACTAGTGGCTATCCCCATGCCGGATCTGATGCCGGCGGGCAGCGTTTTTTATCTCGGGGAGTCCGTATCGTATGAGTTCAAAGCCTCATCGCTCATTCCGACTCGGTGGGGGCTTTGGCGCCAGGACGGTAGCGGCGCGTGGGACGAACTCTTGGCTCCCTTCGACACGTCGTCTGGGTTTGCGTACTACGTCGGTGTGAACGACACAGTCGATACGAATCCCCCTGCTCTGTTGCCCTCGATCAGTGGCGTTGAACTTCGCCTCGTGGGTGAGAGTCAGCTGAATCCAGAGGGACTTTCGGCACCTGAGGAGTTTCAACTCGAGACACGCATTACATTTGTGAATAGATAACGATCCGCCCTCCAAGAGGGCATTGGGTGTGGCATTGAACGCAACGCGAACCGCAACAAAACAGAAGATGGCCCTTGAGGGTCGAGCGGAGCGCGGGTTTGCGTTGCCGTTCACTATCTTCATGGTCACACTCATCACCATCATGCTCGCTGCTTCTTTCACTCGGGCAGCTTCAGAACATCTCGTCGCGTCAAGCAGCAATGCTTCGCTCAGTGCATTGTCCATCGCCGAGAGTGGCTTACAGGCCTTCTTCGGCGACACATTCACGGTTCGGCCAGCCGAAACCGACTCGTTCCGTTATAACACGGTCGGCGGATACGCTTGGGTTTCTCCTGATATCATGCAACGACCAGCGGACACTCTCCAAAACTTCATCTACGTCGTGCGCTCGGTGGGCCACGTCATTGAGCCAAGTCAGGGGTCAGTCCCCGTTGCGCGCCGAACGATTGCGCAGTTTGCTCGGTGGCAAACTGGATCGATGAATGTCGTCGGAGCCTTCGTAGCACCAAACGGAGTGATCTCGCGATTCGCGGCAACCCCGCCACCCGTGTTCGTTCTTGGCAATGACGTTACCGGTTGTCCAGCCGGCATCGCTCCGCCCGTGTGGTCGTTTCGCGTACCCGATGCTGACTCGATTGGCGGTGTCGAGGTCGATACTATTACCGCGACGATGACACTGGAGGAGCAGGACGATTGGCCGCAAACTGTTGCCTTGGGAACTGGTGTAGATTGGAATCAAATCGTCACCGGCGGCTTCATCGCTGACTATGGTACGATCCAGTACGGCGACTTGACCTACCCAACCCAGTTGATCATCGGGGACGCAACGGTCAACAGCGTGGGATACGGGCTGCTCATGGTCACCGGCGACCTGACCTTCAGCGGGGGTTTTGCGCAATGGAATGGCGTGATTCTCGTTGGTGGCAAGGTGGATTTCAACGCCAGCTCGGCTTTCGTTTACGGCACGGTCATTTCGGGACTGAACGAACAATTCGGAGTATCACCACCGGCGAGCGCGATTGGCGGCCCTGGGTTTGCCACCCGAATACAATATTCCTCTTGCAGCGTTGACGATGCATTGCGATCCCTCACCGGGTTCGTGCCACTGCCAAATGCGCGTGTAGATAACTGGGCAACATACTGAACTGACTGGGACCGAAATCCGCCCCCGCGGATGATCGAGAAACAGGCCGGCCTACAGTTCGAATCGCCTTGCGCGCGCGTCTCCTTTAATTCAGACTGCAACCACACATTGCACCTCCGGAAGAACATATGAACGAACCAGGGGCCTCAACTCCGCCGTTAACGACCCTCAGCGAGGACGAGTTGATGTTTCGAGACGCTGTCCGCGATTTCGCAACAACCGAAGTGCGCCCTCGCGTTCAGGACATGGAGCGTAACGCGAGTTTCGATAAATCACTCATACCTCACTTCGCACAGATGGGGTTGATGGGCATCGACGTTGGCATCGATCACGGTGGCGCGGGCGGCACATTCTTCATGACGGTGCTTGCGGTCGAAGAACTTTCCTCCGTAGACGCGTCAACAGCTATCCTCGTTGACGTCCAAAACACATTGGTAAATGCACCCATCAATGAATGGGGCAGTGACGATATCAAGAAAAGGTATCTCGAACAGCTGGCCGGTGGCCGCGTCGGCGCGTACGCACTTTCCGAACCCGGTTCCGGATCTGACGCATTTGCGTTGGCCACACGCGCGACACTCAACGGCGATTCGTGGATCCTTGACGGCACCAAACTTTGGATCACAAACGGCGCTGAGGCCGAGGTGTTCATCGTGTTTGCGAGTGTTGATATCGAAAAGGGTTATAAGGGCATCACCGCATTCATCGTCGAACGTGACTTTCCAGGATTCAGCGTCGGAAAGAAGGAAGATAAACTCGGTATCCGAGCATCAAGCACCACGGAACTGATTTTGGAGGGATGCAACGTTCCGCCAGCGAACGTGTTAGGCGAGGTGGGCAAGGGATACAAGGTGGCTATTGAAACATTGAATCGCGGACGCATAGGAATTGGCGCGCAGATGATCGGCGTGGCCCGTGGTGCCCTGGACGCCACCATAAAGTACGTCGGAGAACGACACCAATTCGGCAACCCGATCAGCACATTCCAAGCCGTTCAGTTCCAATTGGCGCAAGCTGCAACAGAATTGGAGGCGGCGCGACTTATGGTATACAATGCCGCACGTCTTTGCGACGCGGGAAAGACCTTTATGAAAGAGGCGGCAATGGCAAAACTGTTTTCATCGCAGATCGCCGAGCGTGTGACGAGCCTCTGTGTCGAACTCTTCGGGGGCTACGGCTATACAAAGGAATACCCCGTCGAGAAGTTCTACCGGGACGCCAAGATCGGCGCCATCTACGAAGGGACCAGCAACATGCAGCTGCAAACAATCGCCAGAATGATTGTTTAGCCGCCCCACCGCCGCCCGTCCCCGGCTCTACCAGCTGCCAGCCGAAAAACAACGGTCCCATCGGTGCGTGACACACCAAGCCCGC
>JAZDDD010000140.1:0-3091 GCA_036679545.1 Gemmatimonadota bacterium
CCTTCTTCTCCCATACCCAATTGGGATGCCAAGCGTATTCAAAATAGCCGTTGTTCACCTGCGCTTCGTAAAGTGCCTGTTTGTTGTACAGAATGTTCGGGCCGGTTGTACGATCGGCCCTGAACCAGAGTTCTACCGTCCACTGGTCAGAATTTGGATTGAGCGCGGTCTCATTGGCAATCTCAACATAGTCTTTATGGGTGCGGGCCCATGCAATCGCCCATTCTCTCGCGATCCTTCCGACACGGTCCCGTTCGTGGTTGGACCAGAAGAAGAAGAACCAGAATCCCGCCTGCATGCTCTTGCGTGCAGATTTTTCCGCCGCCGTCGCAATCTCGCTCACACTCTGGCCGGCCGACGACGCTTTGATGGCAGCGTTTGCCGCTTCGAATGCCCAATTCTTGTTGCCCAACCATCGATTCCAAACCTGGCGTGCGGCCCACGCATACGCTTTCTCGGCATCGGCCGCATTGAAGAGCATCGCGGACTTCAGCTGACTTGGCCGAAAACCCAACGCATACATCGACGTGGTGGAATTGTGATGCACGACGCGTGAGAATTCCGTGCCGGTGGCAGGCTCGGGACGTATCCACGATTCCAGCGTCACGTCACCAGGGGCATCGAAATCAACAAGGCGATCGGCATCCTTCGGAACCACACGACCGGAGCGGCCGTCCAGTTCAAGCGTACTGCCCTGCGCGTATGCAACCCAACGCGTCATTGGTGAGTTTGCAGAACTACCTAGAACGGTTGTGTTCCCGACAACTCCTTCCGCTTTTGAGGCGTCCATCGCAAACAACATCGAACGCTTGCCCGTGCGTCCATTGGCAAATCGCCCCGTCACGGTGAAGTCGATCATCGCATAAACGGCACTCCCGACGGCCAGGTCCTCAGTAAGTTGGATAGGTTCGATGTCAACCCGGTGAGTTCCGGGGCCAACCGGAGTGAGTGTTCCCGTGTTCACAGTAGCCTCGACACCATTTACGCTTAGATCGCGGGCCACAATGACGTCGCCAGATTCCTCGAAACGTATACTTGCCATCGTGCCATCAGGTGACACGCCGAAAACACCCGCCGCATGGCGAGACTTTATTACCTTGGCAGCCAACGCGGTGGCATGCAGCGACAGCTCCGCAATGTCACCATCGAATTCACCGCTGGTGTAGTATTCGCCTCGCGGTTTGCCGACAAAAGGATTGAGATACTCTGGTGGTTGGCCGTTCAGATGTCGTGCGTTGATGACGCGACGACCATCCCAATACACACGCGCAAAACCCGAGTCACCAAATTGCCACACGGCCACGAGGTGGTGCCACCGGTCACCGGTATCCAGAGAAGACAGCCGCACCTCGCCGCTCGTGTCCTCGTCATCGGCGTCCTCGAGGTCGAAGCGCAACATGCCGTCGCCAATGTAGATCGCGAAATACTTCCTCACATGTCGATCGGCTGGTTCCTGCGTCGAAACATCAAAGATGGTTTGGTCACCGTCACCGTTCAACTTGATCCATATCTCGATGGTGCCAGACGCACCAATGACCGGCTCCGGTAGTTCGACGAACGTTCCGTCATCCGCGAAGGACAAGGCGACGTTTTGCGTCAGTCGTTTCACCCGAGATGACTGCGAGCCAAACACGAGATTACTTCCCTCGCGAAAGTCACTCAGCGTTACGTTCGAAAGATTCAGATGACCCACATCGCCCGACGCCACTTCAGCTAACTCAGCGACGAGCACGGGCTCCGCGGCACCGTTGACCACCGCCGCAAGTTTTGTGGCGTCACGTGGCACGTCGCGCCAGACCTCATCGACGGACATGGTCGGATTCTGCAACATCACGTTACAGACTGCCGCATCGTCGCCCTCAATGTTGATAACGGCTTCCGCCATGGGCCCGACCATGCGTGGGATACACACGATGTTGGTCACACCGCCAGCCGGAATTTCCATGTTCACTGCAGACGTCATCGTGTCGTAATAGGCAACAAAGAATTGATCGTCGACCCCCTGAAAGTAGAGTGCCAGTTTGCCATTGGCACTGTCGAACAACTGCGGTGTACCCTTCGCCCAGGCAAACATCAGCAGACCGCCAAGCGCCGTCAGGCCAAACGGGTCGGCGTGTATCAAATGCATTTCGATCTCGACTTCGAGATTCTCCAACTCACGCGCCTGCGCTTGCGCCAGCTCAGCGCGAAGTCGCAGCAACTCCTGCGTGGCCTCCTCCAATTCTCCTTTCAGCTCCGCGTCAATGTCATCCGCGGATTTATCGCGGTACTCGTTGTGGAGGAACACAAACGGTGCACCGTGGTAGAGTTCATCGAGGTTGCCCTCCTGGCTCAACGTGAAGACACCATTCGCGACAGTGTACGTCTTGAATTCAGAGCGAACGCCACCCTGTTTGATGCCGCGCCGTCGGTGAAACGCAACGGTGGCTTCCGTCGTGGTGTGCGCAGCGTCCACCCCACCCGACCATAGACCGGGGAAAACACCATCGTCGAGTGCAACGGGGCCTGTGAACGAACGTTTCGACCAGTCAAAGAGCATGTACGCATCGCCCTTGAAGTAAAAGAACAGCGTACCGATAACCAATGCGGCTTCACGGCTCCCTACACCGCTATCCCACTCCGTCCACGCCGCAAGCCATTCTGGCGTGCCAACGATATTCTGGTCCGGCACGGACGGTTGCGGTTCATCGTTCTCATCCTCTTCGCCATTTGACGGTGGGTCGGGAATCACCTCTACCGCACTGACGGTGGCGCCAGCAGTCGTTCGTTCAAACTGAACCACCTCGTTAGTCGGCAGAGTCCAGTTTGCCAACGACAACACGGCTGGAGCGTCGTCCGGCAATTCCTCAAAAAATATCTTGCCGTCCCGCAAACGGAGACGCACGTTGTCCTTGGCAAGGATGACTTCGTCATCGACCTCTCCGCTACCACTCACAGCCGCCATGACGCGATCGGCCGCACTCAGGGCAGGATCGTACCCCGGTACCTCGATTGTGCCATCGAACTCCAAACGCCTTTTGGATGCTTCGGCTTCCCGCTGCTCCCAGAAAGCAATTTGTTCTTGAATATCCCGTGATGTGCGTGCTCGGTC
>JAZDDD010000141.1:0-3197 GCA_036679545.1 Gemmatimonadota bacterium
GGTTCGGCTCGTGGGTGACGATGCAGTTTGGTTTTACGAAGTCTTGAGCGGCATTACGAGGATTGCGACACTTCCGGGCAACTGGGATTCCTATGGAGCAGCCACGATGCAAAGCGAAGCAGCAAAGCGAGGGCTCCTCCTGTTGGCCGAAGTCATGCGACACAACTCACCGACGCCAAGCGTTGTACCAACGTCAACCGGTGGAATCCAATTCGAGTGGCACCGATTGGGTATCGATCTCGAAATTGAGGTTGACCCCCATGAAGAACCGACGGTCTGGTATCGCGACGAAGCATCAGGTGACGAGTGGGAGAGTGAGCCAGACACCAATGTGGTGGAGATGTTGGGCGACCTAATCACTCGATTGGGGTCCCGCGATATCGACTCATGACCGGGGCCCAGCCCGCTGACGATTCCGACATCGTCAACGAGACTGTGCTTTGGCGACGGATCGGACCAGAGTGGTATGTCTGGGATGAAAACGCCAACGAATATAGAATCACGTCCCAAGCGTTCCAGAACTATCGAGGCACATCGACGATGTCCGTATTGATTGCTGATGAGTGCGCAGACACGGCCGACGCTTTGACCGGCCTCAGGGGTATGGCCTTGCCGCCCTAACCGCCGGAGCGTGTAGGACCTGTCACCAAGGTATCGTGCGTGCTACTGGGGATCACCCGGCGCACTGTCACGTTGTCGGAACAAAGTCTGGAGGGAAAAGACGATGCTTGCAGAGGGCAGCATCGATCGTAGTAACACCCCAACAAGTCTAGAGGTTTGCAAACGGCTTTGACTTGAAGCGGCTAGGCTAGATCCACTTTCCTAACCATTTGCAAGACAATAACGTAAGCAACAGGCCCGGCAGGACTCGAACCTGCAACCCCCGGTTTTGGAGACCGGTGCTCTACCAATTGAGCTACGGACCTAGGGCCCTTCCCTACACCCTTCCCAGCTTCCCGCTACCCGCTTTGTCCGGGGAAACGACAAAATTCGGCTGACGGGCCGCTCCACAAGGGTGGCTGAGGGGACTTGAACCCCCAGCCTCTGGAACCACAATCCAGCGCTCTAACCGGTTGAGCTACAGCCACCGCGATTCTCGGCCTGCGCCGAGTTTGGCAATGAAAACTAGCCGGGCCGTATCTGAGGTCAATCCATAGGCGCTGTCGAGAACCTGATGGCGCGTAAATGTCCTGACTCCCCCGGGCCGTATTCACCCATACCAACCCTTGAAAACGCCCCGCATGACTTGGCGCGACATCCCGTTTTTCCGATGCCAGTTCAACAACACTGTCCTGTGAAGTTAGTGGGCGGTCGGCGACGTGTGCGACGTCGCCATTGGCCCTCAAGGTCATCAACGGGTCGCCGGTATGGCGGAAATTGGTAGACGCGGACGCTTCGCACGCGTCTGAGTGCAAGCTCGTCTCGGTTCGAATCCGAGTACCGGCACCCACCGCGCACCTTCGATTGCACCAAGCCACGTAGGATGTATATTGCTTATGCGTGCGAAGCGTTCATAGCATTTCCGCTGTACCAAAGAGCCGACCAGAGTCATGGATCGGCTCTTCGCTTTTCAGAGGGAAGCAAGAATGGGCGACGCACAACAGCACCGGCACCCAGCGCACCAACTCACTGTTATTCATGCGTCCGGTACCATATATTCGGGTGTGTGCGAGATGCCTGCAGCGTTTCCGCTGTGCCGAAGGAGCCGATCGATGAGTCGATCGGCTCTTTTTTTTGGGAAACCACGAAATTGGCCGCGAGGAACTTGCTCACAGAACACTACCTATCCCAAGCACTAACGCTCGGTGCCTCATGAAGGTGGTACCTTCTTGACGCCGCACCAGGATCACGTCATATCGCGTTGACCGATACCGGAGCCAGCCAATGACCGCCCCCCAGTCACCCAGCATCGACCGCAAGACCATCTGGTCCTGGTGCCTCTATGACTGGGCCAACTCGGCGTTCACAACACTCGTCGTGACGTTCGTTTACGCCACCTACTTCACACAGACCTTTGCGGCCGATGAAAACATCGGTACACAGCTCTGGTCTCGCGGTATCGTCATCAGCTCACTCTTCATCGCCATCCTGGCCCCCATATTGGGCGCGGTGGCCGACCGTGGGGGGTCGCGCAAACGGTATCTGGCGATCTCCACCCTCATCTGTGTCGCTGCGACGGTCGCATTGACCTTTGTATCGCCGAACCAGAACGCGGCGGTGATTATTGCGCTCACGATCTTTGTCATCGGGAACGTAGCGTTCGAGGTCGGGATGGTATTCTACAATTCGTTCCTGCCGGCGATTGCGCCGCAAGAACAGATCGGTCGCATCTCCGGCTACGGATGGGGGTTGGGGTATGCGGGTGGGTTGATAGCGCTGGTGTTAGGTCTGGTGGGATTCGTAGGTCTGGGTGGTGACGGACTACTTGGTCTATCGACCGAGAACGGTTTCAACATACGCGCGACCAATCTGTTGGTTGCCGGTTGGTTTTTGTTGTTTAGTCTGCCGATGCTTCTGCTCGTGCGCGACGGGAAAAGCGCCACGGGTCCGGTAAACATTCGCGGAGCCATATCCGATCTCGCGCAAACGTTTCGGCAGATCCGCCAGTACCGTGAAGTCGTGAAGTTTTTGATCGCGCGACTCATCTACAACGATGGTCTCATTACGATCTTTGCATTCGGTGGCATCTATGCGGCGGGCACATTCGACATGTCGTTTCAAGACGTGATCATGTTTGCCATCGTCATCAACGTCGGTGCGGGACTCGGCGCGGCAATCTTCGGGTTCTTTGACGACAAGGCGGGCGGAAAGGTCACCGTGCTCTTGAGTATCGTCGCGCTCGCGGCAAGTGCACTGTTGGCCGCCGTGGCACCCAGTCGTTTGTTTCTGTGGATTGCAGGAATTGGTATCGGTGTCTTTGCCGGTCCCAATCAGGCGGCGAGCCGTTCGTTGATGGCCCGTTTTGTCCCCGAACGCCATCAGGTTGAGTTCTTCGGATTTTTCGCGTTCTCCGGCAAGGCCACGGCATTCCTTGGGCCACTCCTGTTAGGCACGCTCACCGCGTCGTTTGGGCAACGTGTGGGGGTGGCGTCGGTACTCATCTTCTTTGCGGTGGGCGGTGGATTGTTGATGTTGGTGGATGAGAAGAAGGGAATCGAGGCCGCGCAGGGGTGAATCGTCGGTATCGTCCATGGAGC
>JAZDDD010000142.1:0-3622 GCA_036679545.1 Gemmatimonadota bacterium
GGCGACAGCATCTTCAACAACGGAAGCTGTACCCGATGTCATGGCGACAACGGCGCCGGCACCGAACGGGCTCCGGACCTCACCGATGACGAGTGGGTGCAATCTGACGGTTCGTTAGATGCCATTTTCGAAACGATTATGTGGGGTGTGAGGCGTCGGGACTTAGCTGACCCCAATCGGCGATTCCAGATGAACCCCGCTGGCGGTATGAACCTGGAGTGGGACGAAATGCGAGCCGCGGCAGCATACGTGTGGTCCTTGAGCAGGCGACCAAGTAACTGACATGATCCAGTGGATGGGTTCGAGGGAACCCGTCCACGCGTTTCCATCGTGCATCCTGGCGGCCCATCACCCCTCCCATTTAGCCACAGAGCATACAGAGGCGGAGAAGCTCAACATCCAACACTCACCATTCAACACTCAACTTTCAGCATCACGCGCAACTTTCATCGGGGCAGCGGTTTCGGTTGGGCGTTACGTGTTGAATATTGATGCTGAGCGTTGATTGGTGAGTGTTGAGCGTCGAGTGTTGCGCTTGTCCATCTCTGTGCCCTCTGTGGCTAAACGAGACGAAACGCTGACTTCACCGGGAGCCATTCCACGACACCCCAATCATCCTAGCATTGCTATTGTGATAGCTGAACATTAACTTAGCTGAGCTAGTTTGATACGGGGGACCCATGCCACGCGAAGCACTCGGGGAATTCGAACATCAGGTGCTCTTGGCCATCTTACAATTAGACGGTCAATCCCACTCGGCACCCATCGTTACAGAAATCGAAAAAAGAAGCGGGCGATCTATCGCACCGGCGGCCGTGTACATCGCGTTACGCCGACTCGAACAACGCGGACTCGTAGCATCGACCAAAAACGAGCCGGAACCCGGTGAGGGTGGACGCGGACGTCGGACATTTATGGTGACACCCGAGGCACTTACAAAGCTGCGTGAGTCACGTCAAATGTTCGAGCGGTTTTGGGACGGTCTCGGGCCCGTATTTCAAAAACCATGACACCACCAAGAATTGCACGGTTACTCCTCCGTCTTACGTTATCCAAAGAGGATCGTGCGGACGTTTTGTCGAACATGGACGAGCTGTACGATGCAAAACGCCGGGCACATGGTTCGGTGCTGACATATGCGTGGTATTGGATACAAGCAATCACTTTTTCCGTGAGAATTCGCATGGCGTTTGCACACCCACGACGCACACAAAAGCCATCGACCAATCGCGCAGAACTCGTCTCTCAGTTTCTGAGTGATGTTCGCTATGGCACGCGGTCGCTGACAAAATCACCGGCCTTCACGTTGGCGGCCATCGCGACACTCGCCCTAGGAGTGGGTGCCAATACGCTCATCTTCGCCGTGGTGAAGGAAGTTGTACTCCAACCACTTCCCTACCCTGAAGCAGACAGGCTGGCCTGGGTCTGGCCCAGTGGCAACGTTGCGCTCACACTCGAGCAATTCACGACGATCGAACCTGCGGTCGCTCCGGTCGCGGACATGAGTGCATTCGCCTATCGAGCCTATGCAATATCTGGCAGTGACACACCAGAAGAGGTATTCGGCATCTCCGTGTCAACAAACCACTTCAACATCTTCGGTTTGCAACCTCTCCTTGGCCGAGGATTTCATGCTGAAGATGGTCTGCCGGGCACTGACCCCGTGGCCATCTTGAGTCACGAGTTGTGGCAAAGCCACTTCGGCGGAGACTCGGCCATCATAGGACAACGCATCGATCTCTTTACGGCCGCAGTCATTCCAATGATTACCGGCGCGTTCACGGGTTCCCAACATACGATCATCGGTGTGGCGCCACCCAATTACGAACCTTTCGGCTTCGCAACACAGGTGTTCACGCCGTTGATCTTGGACTCCAGCGATCCAGCGTTTTCGAACATGGGTGAGATCCTTGCCGTCGCCCGCTTGCGGGGCGTTGCAACACGGGATCAACTCCGGGCTGAGCTTTCATCCGTTACGGCTCGAATCTCATCGCTCCGTGATTACTCCGAGCAGATCGCAACTGAGGACGTCCTCGACCTTCACACCGCAATGGTTGGTAGTGTGCGGCCCGCCATGTTCGTCACGTTAGGTGCGGTGGCGATTGTGTTGATGATTGCATGTGCAAACGTCGCAAACCTTAGTTTGGTACGCACGCAAGCACGACGCCGAGAGATATCGATGCGACGAGCTTTGGGTGCGAGCAGGGGGCGTCTGATACGTCAGTTGATGACCGAGAGTTTTGTTCTCTCTTCGTTCGGCGCGATGCTAGGGTTTTCGGTGGCGTGGCTCGCGTTACCCTTTGCGCAGCGCGCACTACCACCTTCCATAGGCACTATTGCCGCCGTTACCCTCGACCCAGGGCTTCTTCTATTTTGCCTCGCGATCTTATTGGGCACTTCATTTCTTTGTGGTTTAGCACCCGCCATTCGTTATTCTGCTGCATCGGCCAATGAACTGATACGTGTATCTCATCATCAAAGCTCCGGGAAGAAGAGCAACACCCTGAACACCGCGTTTGCTGCCGGTCAAATCGCCATGGCACTCGCGTTGGCATATGGTGCCGCGCTTCTCGTAACGAGCTTCAACCGTCTAACCCGCACACAAGTTGGTTTTGAAGTCGCGAACGTCATGACCGTAAGAGTCGCCCCATCCGAGCAACGGTACAGGGACACGGAAGTACGTCGCTCCCTTTTCAACCGCATTCTCGAGCAAACCCGTGCACTGCCGAATGTGACGAAGGCCGGAGCAATTCACTTCCTGCCAATTGCAGACGGTGGACCCAGTGTCTACTTCTTGACCGATCCCGCTGATCCCGAAAACCGCATGGCGGCCGGCTATCGCGTCATCACACCAGGCTATGTCGAATCGATGCGCATTCCACTGGTGGCCGGTAGGGTTTTCGAGCCACGTGACGACGGGGGAACATCGCCGGTGGGCATTTTGAATCAGAGTATGGCAGAGCAGCTTTGGCCTGACGGCGATGCGTTGGGCCGAACACTCTTTCGAACGAGTGGCCGTGTCTGGTTTACCGTCGTCGGTGTCATTGGCGACGTCCGTCAATCGGGTCGAGGATTGCCACCTAGCCCTGAGATTTATCTGCCGCTGGCCCAGAGCCAATGGGCAAGCTCCATGACAGTCGTCGCGCGCACTACTGAACGACACGCAGGTCTTGCACCGGCAATCACCGGCATCGTTCACGGCGAAGATCCAAACGTACCAGTCACACGCACGGAGTGGATGGAGGACATAATGGGCCAATCCGTTGCTGACCCACGATTCTATTCCATGCTATTCTCCCTTTTCGCTATTCTATCGCTGGTACTTGGCGGAGTCGGCGTGTATGGTGTCGCGTCCTACGTCACGAACCTTCGCAAAGAGGAAATAGGAATCCAGCTTGCATTGGGCGCCACAAGGAGCCGCGTTATCCGTGGTGAGGTGCGGCGCGGCGCGATGCCGGGGATAATCGGAATCGTTGGCGGCGTTGTCCTGGCCGTGGCAACATCGCGATTGTTGACCGGCTTCCTGTTTGAGATGTCACCGATCGAGCCGGCAGTCCTGACGGTCACCGCCGTGGTACTGGCGTCGATTGCGGTGACAGGCATACTACTACCGGCTCGCAAA